>JBMFUH010000240.1:0-8447 GCA_049966735.1 Isosphaeraceae bacterium | reverse complement strand
CTATTTCTCCTTGCTTCCCCGCGAGCAACGCACGCTCAGCGCCACATACGCCACCGGTCTGTTACACGGCACCAAGCCCGTGGTCGAACTCCAAGGCTGGAACGCGAAGCCAAAGAAGGTCTCGGCACGTTGACACGTACCCGGTTTGCCGTGCGGTTTGCGCACACCGGATTTGCCTGATCCGAACTCGATTCGGTCCAGTCAGACCGAAGCGCGTGGCGTCAGCAGAGAGTAGATCGTCTGCACTTGGCTACTCGCCCCACGAGCAGGGCTATTATCCCGGCCCATCAAACCGCGCGAGAGCAGTAGGAACATGCGTGTGAACGGGATTTCACGCCACCCCGACTTCGGAGTCGAACCGCCCGACCTCTCTTTTGCTGGTGCACAGCCTGGGCAGGATCATCTTGAGGACAACCGGCCGATTCACGAGGCAGACGTGTCGGTCGGAAGATGATGCTCGTTTCCCCCGCGGCGATCAGTCGGAGTATCTCGTGACAGCCAGGGCCAGCACGGCGGCAGGAAGGGTCGCCGCGGAGGTGCGACGGTACGGTTTTTGGGGGAAACTATTGATTAGCCCATCACGACCCAGGCATGATGCCAAGAAATCGCGAGGAAGCCTATCTGTTTCTTTGAACAGTTACCACCCTCCTGAAAGTGCGAAACAAGAACTCAGTAGTTGACCGCGTGAGGCAGCGGGATAGCGTGGAGCGTTGAGAACCGGGAACGTGCTGGATGCGCTCGACCAACCACACATTGTCGAAGCTGGAAGAAGCCAGACCCAGACGACACTGAAGAAGCTGCAAGGACTGGGCATCGATCTAAATAAAATCCAATTATGCATACGTGCTGAGACTTGACGCTGTAGAATCAAGGAGACTCTGACATGCAATGGGCAGCGCCTCGGCAGAATCTGTTTTGGGTCGGCATGGTTCCGGCGCTGGTGATGGTCGCGGAGGCGTCCTCGGCCCCAGACCGTTTCTTGGTCAGGAACAGTCAGCCGGAAGCCGCGATCGTCATCGGCCGGGACAGCGGGCCGTTTGGCCGGTGGGTGGCGGACGAGGTGCAACGCTACGTGCGCCGGTTGACCGGCGCGAAACTGCCGATCGCCACGGCGGAGGCACTCCCACCCCACAAGAACCTGATCGTGCTGGGCGGTCCCACGATCAATCCGCTGGCGACCACCGCTGAACAGAAGCAACTCGTGCGATTCGCGGGACTGAAGCCGGACGGCTTTATTGTCCGGACCGTCGATCTGGACGGCAGACCGGTTATATTAGTGGGCGGCAACGATGAAGCCGGCACGATGTACGCCGCCTATGAATTGTTGGAGCGGCTGGGCATCGTGTTCCAACTCACCAACGATCTTATTCCCCGGCCGAAGCACGACCTGGCCATCCCGGCGCTCGACCTGCGCAAGGAGCCGGCGCTCAAGCACCGGGGCATGCACTGCTGCCACGGCATTCGCTGGTACATGGGTCTGGCGGATTTCCGCCACGAGATCGACCAGTTGGCAAAGCTGAAGATGAATGTGCTCCAGTTTTATTGGGGCATGGGTGGGCCCTGGACGGAGTTCTCTTACGGCGGCAAGGTGGCGGAGATCATCTACCCCAAGGAGTCCGGCTACTGTGCCTGGGCCTGGAATAGCGGGACCGCGAAGAGCGTGATCGTCGGCCGAGAGTGCTTTCCGCGAGATGGGTACCTCGGGCCGCCCGAGTTCGCCAAGGTCCGGACGCGGAAGCAAGCCTACAGCACTGCCCGCGATTTCCTCCACGAAGTCATTCGCTATGCCCACACGCGCAAGGTTCAGGTCTGGCTGGCGCTGGGCGAGGTGACCTACGTGCCGCCCAACCTGGCACCGCCCACGGTCGGCAAGCGTTTGGGGTTCGGGCCGTTTTACTGCGGGATCGCGATCCCGCACGGCGATCCCGCCATGCTGGACATTTATGAGGCCGCGGTGCGAAGCATGATCGAGACCTATCCCGAGGCGGACCGCTACTGGGTCTGCACAGGATCGGAAGCGCATATCGCTGCCGACGACCCGCGGACCCAGACGCTGATCCGCGACTATACCGCGTTGCGTCCTTTGCTTCCTCGGAAGTCACCGGCTGCCGTCGACACGGACCTGGCCGACGTGGCCGCGGCCGACAAGCTGGTGCGGAAGATCAAGGCCCGCTATCCCGAGGCCAAGCTCGGAGCCGAGTTGATCTTCCGCGGCGGCCAGCTCCGTGCACTGGACACCGTGTTGCCCAAGGACGTCTGGCTGATGAACATGGTCAATTGGGACGGCGAGACGGCGCTGAGCGACTTCGACAAGATCCAAGGGCGCGAGACGATCGTGTGGCCGAGGATCACGGACGATGGTGGCGAGCTGAACATCCAGCTCAACGCGATGATGTACGACCACGAGAAAACCATCGCTGACACGGTTCGGTACGGCGTCTCCGGCGTGCTCGGTCAGTTGAACAAGGCCCGCGGCGCCGAAGCCAGCGCCCAGTATGTCGCCGAAGCGGCCTGGGACCCGGACATTCGCTGCGAGCCTTTCTACCGCCGTTATCTGGGCCGCCTGTTCGGCCCGGAGGCCCTGGGTCCAGTTTTGAAAGCGTACTTGCTGCTTGAAGAGAACGAGAAGACCCTGGGTTGGCATGGGCGGAGAGGGCTGTTCGGGACCTACCATCACGGCAACCGCATGAGCGTCGCGCTCCGAAGTGTCAACTACAAGGAGAACAAGCCGCGGATCGATCGCCCGCAAGTGGAGAAGGACATCCGGGCCGCGGAAGAAGAGGGCAAGTTCTGGGATGGTCGCGCGGTTCATGTCCGCCAGGCACTGGAGCTGCTGCGCCGTGCGCGCCCCCAGGTCTTGCCTGGCTCGCTCGATGAGCTGGACTACGTGATCTACAAGACCCAAAACTTCGCCACGGTTCTCGATGAGCTTTGCGCCGCGCACGAGGCCAACGCTGCGTTTGATCGGGCGGTGCTGGCGTTGAACGCGGGGGAAACGGCCGAAGTCGGCAAACAGTTACGCCAGACAAAGACAGCCCTGGAGCAAGCCAATCGCCTGCTCCGCGAAGCCGCCCGGCAGATGATCCCCTTCTGCAACATCCCGACAGAGCGACACATCTTGTACCTCTTCAACGATGCCATCCCCTCGCACGAAGCGGCACAAGCCTACCTGGCCGAAGTGATGGCGTTCCGCAAAGAGTCCGGCCGGTAGCGTCCCTACAACTCCAGCAAATCGCAACCTGGAACCCAGATGGTGACGAAAGCGGGGGCCATGAAGTGTGGTTCCTTTGGAGCGCGGGGCCCGCCTTCGCCCGCGTCGGAAATGAGCGCGCCGGCGTTCCCCTGCTGCTTCATTGCCTCGAGTTCGCGGGTGATCCCGTCCTTTGATACCCCGCCGTCCACCCACTACCAGTAAAGGTCGGCAGGACCCTTCTGCAAAACCTCTCACCACGCAGTGCCATTGGAAGAGCGCGGGACTATCCCGTCACAGGCCGATGTCGAACCCGCTGGCGCGCAACTGAAGACTGTATGGGCTGGTGTGGGGATCGTCCTGTACGGGCCAGCCGGGAGGCACCCGCGGCCCGTGGCTGAACGGCCGCCGGTGTTGATTTCACGCCGAAGAAATGCAGGTCGAGCCGGTAGCCGGACAGGCTAACCGACTCTCCATCCGGATGGAACAAACCCGGACACGACCACAGTCGACGGCCATGGCGCACGAACGGGTCAACAAGGAGTGGACACCGTGGGCAACTGCTTCACGCACGGCGCCAAGCCGGCTCCTCCCCGATCCCCTTTTCGCGGAGGTGCATGGTCGACCTTCGCTGAATAGGCCGTGAAGGCGGTCGTCATGGTTGAGCTTAACCCGGAGGCTCATGTCCCCAGATCGGTGGTGAGCCCGGGAAGGGCACCGCAACCCATGATGAAACGAGGGCTTGCGCCTGACTGGGCCGACTAACCACCACTTCGGGGACATGAGCCAACCAAGCTTCTCATCGTCGAGGGGCGTTGCGACGAACTCCGGGCTTTCATCCGGTCCCTTTAACACACGAGGGGCCCTTGGCAATGCCGACGCTGAAGCCTCCCATCCAACTTGCCCATCCTCTTTCATTTCTCCGCGTTGGGCGTGAGTTGGAGCTTCGCCTTCCACGGTCGGTTTGTTTCGAGTACGCTTCACCCCGATGACTGGATGACGAACTGTCTCTCGGCGATGCAAGCCGCGTCGCGCGTGAGGCCATGCATGTTTGGTGCTCCGGTCGTTCTGGTCACGACCGATCTCTTCTTGAGGTGCATGGATGCACGAGCCGAAGGGACGATATCTTTCGCTCAGTGGACCACGGCGGTTCATCGGCGACCTGGTGCACTTCGCGCACAAGGTTCCCACAGCACCCGTGAGCCGGATCTTCGACGTCTCCTCGCTCTTCGAGCCTCGCTCCCGGCATCCCGCGCGCCCTTCATGGGCCTGTCTTTTCATGAAGGCCTACGCGCTGGTGGGTGCTCAGCATGCACCCTTGCGCCGGGCGTATCTCGAGTTTCCCTGGCCCAGAGTGTACGAGCACCCCTGGATGAACTGTGCGTTGGCGATCGAGCGGACCTACCATGGTGAGGAGGGGGTCTTCGTCGGTCTCTTCCGCGCTCCCGATCAGCAGAGCATCAGTCAGCTTCAGGACGCACTGGAGTGGTACAAGAACGAGCCCCTGGAGAAGGTGGGGTTCTACCGCCAAGCCCTTCGCTTCAGTCACATGCCGACGCCCGTGCGTCGGCTTTTCTGGTGGGGGACGCTCAATCTCTCGGGTTACAAGCGGTGCAAGCGGTTTGGCACCTTTGGCCTGAGCAGTTACGGCAACCTGGGAGCCGAAAACCTGCACCCGATCTCCCCCCTGACCACGACCCTCACCTACGGGCCAATCGAGCGGGAGACAGGCCGCGTCGTGGTGAAGTTGATTTACGATCACCGGGTGCTCGACGGCGCTTACATCGCGAGGCGGCTGGCCGACATCGAAGAAGCTCTCGTGGGAATGGTCAGGGAGGAGCTGGAACTCAATCGCCCGGGCGCGAAGCAACTCCAGGACGGGCCTTCTCCCAACGTGCAGCCGCTCTTGAGGCCGCACTTGCCGGCAATCACCGGCGATCGCGATCCAGCCGCGCGGGACGTGGGGCAGCGGTCCTGACACGGCCAGATCGGTTCGAGACCGGCGGCTCGATGTCAGGAATCAGACGTTGCGATCTCCCACTTCCTGATCGGTCGTGATGCGGACCTCCAGCCGGCTCATCAAGCTCTTGAGCGCCTCTTCCTTCGAGTTGATGAAGAGGACGTTCTCGAGCACGAGCGCCTTCTCGATGTTGGGAATGTGCAACACCAGACGCCCCGAGCCCAAGAGCACGTACTCGAGCACGTCGGGGATTTCCTTGTCGAATTTCAGGTTCAAGGTCGGAAACCGCTCGATGTCGCTGAGCGGGCCGTGATAGTGGAGGATCTCGTTGGGCATCACGACCCAGTAATCGAGCCAGCGAGTGATGTAGACGATGACGAGCAGGAACAGCACGAGCAGGAAATACATGAAGTAGAAGCCGGCATTGGCAAAAACATAGGTCGATTCGAAGAGCGCGTGAATCGGCTTCATCAGGTCAAACCGGAAGTATGCTCCTAGCCACAGGGTAAAGAAAAGAACGAAGAGGACCAGGAGGATCGCGCCGACGAGTTCGAACCGGGGGAAATCCAGGGCCATCACCAGGAGATTGAACCCCAGCACGGCCAGAAAGAGGACGCCCAGCAGGTTCTGCGGGTGTCGGAACCGCTCCAGCTTGGTCAGTCGGCGGGGAGTTTCGGCCGTTTTCGATCCCGTGCCAGTCGCGGGCGTGGTTGCGGTTGTGGTCGCGGGCGTGGTCGCGACGGCGGCGGGCGGTTCCTCCGACGGATCGTAACGCTTCTCCTTCATCGACCACTGGCCAATCGCGCAGATCAAGGCCACGATTGCCGAGGGGAAGATGTAGATCATCTTGGGCCAGGTGAAGATCCGGATTCCTTTTTCTCGGTGTTTCACCGGAGGGAGTTCAGGCGTTGCCGGGGGTTTTGACTCCGTGGACATGAATGGTCGCTCCAGGGTACGAACATCGCGTCGCTCTCGCGACGCGGGGGATTGATCGAAGTCGCGGACATCGCTCAAACCGAACATTTCCGCCGCGAAGGGTAGAACGGAATGAGTTCCGTTCCACACGTCCGCCGCCAGGACGAGGCGGGCTCATCGTAACGCCCTGGAGAACCTGGGTAAAGTCCCTCAAGGCGTGGTTGATCAGGGACGCGGCCGGCGTCTCCGGACCATCCTCGCGGTTTTCGCAAGGATGTTCGTTGAATCTTCGCAAAGCTTGTGGATTTCCGTGCACGACATGAATCACGAGTGTCTGGATTCGGTGGGCGACTGCTCGTAAACTGAGAATCCGGTGCTTTTTGACGATGTTCCGTCACCCATCTCGGTCCTGAAAGGTCACCGACCATGACGTTCTTTCCTCGCCGTTTCGTGGCCGTTCTCGCCAGCGCTGGAGTCATGACGCTGCTCGCGACGGGAGGCTACCCACTGGGCGCTCAGGAAGGGAGTTCCGCGAAAGCGCAGACATCCAGGAGCAAGCAGACGCCCAAGACAGATGCCGCCGGTACGTCGCAGAGTGCAGGCAAATCGAAAGCGGCCGGCAGGGTCGCGCCGCCAGATGCCGCCCATCGCCTGCCGCCGGGGTATTCGAAGCTCGGCCTGAGTGATGCACAGAAAGCGGCCATCCTCAAGATCCAGGGCACGTATTACCCGCAAATTCAGTCCCTGGAGAAACAGGTGGATGCGCTCCAGGCGAAGCGCAAGGCGGAATGTGAGGCCGTGCTGAAGCCTGCCCAGAAGCGGCTGCTGGACGAGCAGGAACAGCAACGGAAGGCGGCGGCGGCCAAGAAGGCAGCGGCCAGGAAAGCGGCGAGGGCCGCGGCGAAAGAAAAGTCGTGACCCAACCTTGAATCGGGCGGTCGAGCGGGGTTCACGGGGTGAATCATCAATTCTCCGGCATCCCGCTCGTCAACTCGTCAGATGGTGGAAGAGGCTTCGTGTTTCGGTTCCAGGAAGAGGGCGCGGAGCTCCGCCGTCACGCGCCGGGGTCGCAGCGTGCTGGCGTCGAGGGCGACCCAGACGCTCCGCACGTTGGCAATCCTCTCGCCGTCGCGCACGCGGCGGATCTCGATGAACCGGTCCATGGTCGCCCCGCTGGCCTCGCCGACCCAGGTCTGGGCAACGAGTTCGTCGTGCTCTCGAGCGGGCTTGAGGTAATCGATTTCATGCCTGCGGACGACCCAGACCAGGCGTTGGCGATCTTCCCGGCTGACCGTTGCATGCCAGTGCGCCACCGCGGCATCCTGCGCGTACCGCAAGTACACGACATTGTTCACGTGCCCCAGTTGATCGATGTCGTCGGGGGAAACCGTGAAGGCGTGCTCGAAGACGGTGGCCTGGCTCATGACTGGCTCCTCGGGTTGATCTGCGCCCGCTGGGTTGCCCGACCCATTTGCTTGCCGGCCGGTCGGCAAGCCGTCGCTTCATGCTAGTTGGCGAGGCGATTTCATGGTAGACGGATTCAAAACGCGACAATCCGAGCGATCCAGATATCCGTTTTTTTGAGATTCTTGCCTCTTGTATTTCCGATCGAAGGTGTTATTCTTTCTTACAGTGGACGAGCTAGCCGGAGCCCCGGGCGACACAGCTCTCGTGGCTGGGCCATGCGGGACTCTCCTTTAGGCCGGCACTGGGTATGCCGAACTTCCTTGTCCACGTGGTCCAGAGGGTAAGTGGCAGAGGTCAGAAGGCCGAGATTTAACGAGTTCCTCGGGCTGGATGAAGAGTTGCTCCGGGCCGGGTTTCATGCTTGTGCCCCTTGGAGGAATCTCCCGGACCTCGTAGGAACTCTCGCTACGGCCTTGACCCCTCGGTTCAGCCGGGATGTACAGCCCGAGGCTGAACTGAGTCATGTCTTTGAGTTACCCTGGAGACCAAGTGTCATCGGCTGGGGCCAACCCTACTCAACCCAGCTTTGATGACGTGGCATACCCCCCCAAAAACGGTTGACCGTTTCCCCCCAAGACCGTCTTGGGGGTTTTCATTACCGCATGGCTTGCAGATTTTGCCCAACCTCGTCCTGACTCCTGCTCGTCACTTGTCCACGCCCTGAGCTCACATCGTTTGGCCCGGATCGCCCTCTTCTGCCTGGAGAGCAAGGGGCTACCACCAGGACTCAGGTGGCTCATCCTCCGCTTGCTCCTCCCTTTTCCCCTCGAACTCGAAACCTTGAACTAGAGTTCTCCTGACGGAAAAACCACAGCTTGAGAAGGTGGGCGCATTGATAGTGCTCTGGTGGAAGGTCGGACGATCAGGCCCATGACTCACGAGATCGTAGACTCGGATCCCCTCGTCTCGGCGATC
>JBMFUH010000239.1:0-8452 GCA_049966735.1 Isosphaeraceae bacterium | reverse complement strand
CCCGAACGATGCGCACCTTTCGTGCCCGGAGAAGCTGTTCCACCCCGGCAACCAACTGCTCTACGGTCTTCTCTTTGAAGGCCATCAACCCCGGCAGGTCGACGCCGGCCCGCGGGATCGAGAGGCCGAACTCGGCGGCCCCGCGAGCCTGTGTCAACAACTCGGCGGATGTGGTCAGCACCTTGGTGGGAATGCAGCCGACGTTCAGGCAGGTCCCGCCGAGCTTCTCTTTCTCGATCAGGACCACGCTTGCCCCGCGCCGGGCGGCCTCGAGCGCCGCCACGTACCCCCCCGGCCCACCTCCCAGGATGGCGACCTCGACTGGTTCCCGTGGCTCCGACATGACTCCCACCTTTCATCGATGGCCGCCTGGCGAATCCCGGCGGCCCTCCATTCATCGCGGGCCGGTCATGGCCCTCATTTCACGGCGTAGACACGCACACTGGCGGCATACTGGTTCACGTCGTACCGCTCCAGCAGGTCGGCCATCCGTTGCAGCAGTTCGGGCGTGTTCGCCAGGGAAGCAGGCCCACAGCATCCCTTGTCAGACGAGCCGGCCGGACTGCAACACCCGGCCTGATTCTCGATCTTGGCGTAGGCGTTGAGGTCGGCGGTGGTTGGAACAACCTCGACGTGCGAAAAACCGCAGTCAAGGAGCATGCGGCGATACTCCTCGACCAGCACAGCGCCCGCGATACAACCCACATAGGCGAAGAGGTCGCCAGCGATCTCGTCGGGCAAGGGTTGGAGCAAGGCGATGTCGCTGGCCGCCAGCCGCCCCCCCGGCTTGAGCACGCGGGCGATCTCCTGGAAGGCCGCGGGCTTGTCCGGAACGAGGTTGAGCACGCAATTGGAGATCACGCAGTCCACTGAGTTTTCCGCCAGGGGCATGTGGTCGATCGTGGCCAGGTGGAACTCGACGTTGGTCAACGGCTGGCCCTTCTCGCCGTGAGCCTTCAGCGCGTTCCGCCGCGCCAGCTCGATCATCTCCGGCGTCATGTCGATCCCGATGACCCGGCCGGTCGGCCCTACCCGCCGTGCCGCCAGGAACACGTCCAGGCCGCCGCCAGCCCCCAGGTCCACCACCGTCTCGCCTTCTTTCAGGCTCGCGAACGCGGTCGGGTTGCCGCACGAGACCCCCATGTTCGCCTCGGCCGGGACCGCCTCCAGCTCCTCGACCGTGTAGCCGAAGGCCTGCGCGACGGCTCGAACGCCCTCCAGATCGCTGGAGAGGCCGCTTCGCGCCACCGAAGCGTACTTCTCCTGGACCGCTTGCTCAATTGCTCGTGACATGCTTCAAACCTCCTCAAGTAATCTCATAACCTTGCGTTGCAAGTGATACTGATCACCAAACGCTCAAGGCCCCGCGACCAGGTTCTTGAAATGACAAGGGCCGCTCATCGATCCCTCTCCACAATCTTATCGTACATCGACGATAGACGGTAGTCAAGTCCACTCTGATTCGGGGAAGGCGAGGACCGCAAAATTTCCCGGACCTGACGGACGCTGAGCACGCGTCCGCAGGAGCGTATCCGGCCGTCGACCGCCAATGCCGGCAGGGCCGAGACTCCGTCGAAGGCCAGCATCTCGGCGATTTCTCCAACCTTCACCACCTGGCCCTCGATGCCCTCTTCCCGGACCGCCAGCTCGGCGTTCGCCGCGAGCCTCGCGCACCTCGAGCAGCCGGTTCCCAGCACCTGGACTGTTTTCATCGTGGTCGCCCCTGTCACGCCGCCCCTGAACGCTCGGCGTTCGCGGGTCGGATCACACCGTCTTCCATCTCGTAGATCGCATCGAACACGTCCAGCGCGCGCTGATCGTGCGTCACGACGATCACGCCGGTCTGCTGCTCGTGGGCCACCAGGCGGAAGAGGTCCATCACCTGGCGTCCGCGATTCTTGTCGAGGGCCGCGGTGGGCTCGTCGGCCAGGATGATGCTGGGGTTGTTGGCGAGCGCCCGAGCGATGGCGACCCGCTGCTGCTGGCCTCCCGAGAGATTGACCGGCAGATGACTGGCCTGATCGACCACCTCGAGGTGAGCGAGCAAGTCCCGCGTCCGCTTGCGGCTGGCCGCCGCCGAAAGACCGTTGAGCTCCATCGCGACCTGGACGTTTTCCCCCGCGGTGAGGAACGGTATCAGATTCGACTTCTGGAAGACGAAGCCGATGTGCCGCAGCCGGAACCGAGCCAGGTTGGTCAGGGCTCGCGGTCCGTCCAGCACCGGAACTCCGCCGATCCAGACCCGGCCCGAGCTGGGTGGATTGATCAGGCCCACGGCCGTCAGGAAGGTGGACTTTCCGGAACCGCTGGGCCCCAAGAGCGCCACCACCTCGCCCCGGCTCACGCTGATCGTGGCGTCGCGCAGCGCGACGACCTCGACGTTGCCGCTGCCGTATACTTTCGTGAGTCGCTCGGTCTGGATCGCGGGCGTGTCGACCGCGTTCATGTTCGTTTACCCCATAAGAGCCGTGTTTGGCTGGACCCGCAGGGCTTTCCAGATCCCCAGCGTGCTGGACAACACCGAGATGCCCAGGACAATACCCGCCAGGGTGATGAGGTCCGCCTGGACCACGAGGACCCGACGAGGAAACAAGGGAAAAACCCACCCCCCCACCACGTAGGCGATGCCGTAACCGAGGGCGCCGAGCAACAGAGCTTCTCGCAGAATCAGACCGAGAATCACGTGGTTCGGCGCGCCGATCAATTTCAGGAGCGCGATCGAATGCAGCTTGTCCAGGGTGAGCGTGTAGAGGATCAGCATCATGATGATTCCCGCGATCACGGTGAGCAGGGCCCGAAACAGGCCGATCTGTTTCATGGTCCTCTCGACGGTGCCGCCGAGCATCAATTGCCGCTGCTCCTCGGCCGTGTAGACCGTCACATCGCTCCAGCCCGAGAGGATTTGCCGCACGGCCTGGGGGTCGCTTCCCGGTCTCACCGTCACGAGCACGGCGCTCAGACTGGGAGATTCCAGAACCGGGATCAGGTTCGATGAGGCTGACGCCCTCGCCAACAGCCCAGGCTCGACCATGCCGACCTCGCTCTCGGCGGTCCGGGAACGCCGGCCCTCGCGCGCCAGTCGAATCGCCTCGCCGGAGAGGTCGAACTGGATGGCCAGGGCGTCGTTGTAGGTGAAGAAGCCGACGCCGTCGCCGTTGGATGAGATCATGCCGCGGGTGATCCCGACCACGGTGTAAACGTCCTTGCCCAGTCGAATGCGATCACCAAGTTGAAACCCGAGGGTCCGGTCGGCCACCAGTTCGAAGTGGCCCTGTCCCAGGTGGCGACCCGCGACGAGTGGGAGCCAAGCGCCACGATCGCCTGGCCAGCCCAGTCCCACCACCGAGATGCGGAGCAGCTTGCCGTCGCGCTGGCGCTGGATCGTGTGCTCCACGAATTCCCTTGCCCCCGCGACTCCCGGAACGCCGGCCACCCGGTCCACCAGCGAATGGGGGATACGCGAGATTTCCGCGAACGGCCCCCGCGTGTCGCGCTGGACGATCCAGAGGTCGGCCCCCACCGAATCGATCAGCAGGGTGGCATCTTCAACGATGCCCTGATAGATGCCGCCCATCCCCATCACGACCAGGAGCAGCATGCCGATGCCCACCGCCGTGAGCGCGAACCGGCCCCGATTATGGCGGATGTCCTTGATGGCGAGATTCATCGCGGCCTCACTCTCTGGCCGTCCCGCAGGTTCAGGGGCTCCCGGCCGGGTGGTACGATGATCGAGTCTCCTTCATTCAGGCCGGCGTTGACTTCCACGGAATCGATTCCCCGGAGACCCAGTTCCAGCGGCCGCCACCAGGCACGGCCGTCGCGCGCCACGAACACCCCGGGCTTGCCCTCTCTCTGGGCGACCTGCGCGGCCGGAATCCGCAGAACCCCCGTTTTCCGGGCGATCTCGATGAAGACGTCCGCGCGCTGGCCGACCGCCCAGTTGTCGGGAAGCTGGTCGACGTGCACGTCCACGACGAATTCGCGTGTTTCGCGGTCGACCTCGCGGCCCAGCCGGGCAACTGTACCCGGATAGGTGTGGTCCGGCTCCGAGCGAAAGACGATCCGCGCCGTCCGCCCCGGCGCCAGCCGCGCCATCTCGGTTTCATCGACCCATGCGCTGACCCAGATCTCCGCCGTCGACGCCACCAAGAGGAGCGAACTGCCGGGGACCAGGATGTCGCCGGGGTCTCGATCTCGGCGCAAGACGAGCCCGTCGAACGGCGCCGTGATCACTGTGTCGGCCAGCCGCGCGCGATGATACTCCCGGTTCTTTGTCGCCGCTCTCAGTTGCCCGTGACCTTCGATCAAGCCGGCCTGGGACTGCGCCAGACCGGACCTGGCGATGGCCATCTCCTCCCGATACTTATCGAACTCCTCGACGGAAATGGCCTTCCGCGCCATGAGGGAAGATGCGCGTTGATAGTTGCTGGTGGCCAGGTCGAGCACGGCCTGGGCGTGGGCCACCTCCGCGCGGAGCCGTTCAATCGAGGCGTTCCTGGCGGAGACGGTGGCTTCCTCCGTCTCAACCTGACGGGTGAAGTCGCTGTCATCGAGGCGGGCGAGCACCTGTCCGACCTTGACGTGGTCCCCCTGGTCGACCGTGATCGTCGTGAGTCTTCCGGTGATCTTGGAGCTGACGGTGACCTTGACCCGAGCCTCCAGGGTACCGGTCCCCATGACCTCGGCGACGATTTCACCGCGCTCGACGGGAGAGACTTCGACGGGTACTGGAGCAAATCTCATCCAGTAGACGAACGCGCCGATCGCGGCGGCCGCCAGGAGAGCCTGTCCGATTTGCTTGAACCTGAATTTCCAGATGCCTCGGCGGCGTTGTTTTGGGGCGGTCGACTGCGCCGACGGGTAGGGGCCTTCGGCCCGAAACCCAGTGGCCGCTCGATCTGAAATCTCGTCAGGGGTTATCATGACATTATTCGCTTTTCCTGGTAACGAGGGACGATCCTTCCTCAAAGCCATCCCAGGTTGAACTGGAGCCAGGACCAAACCTCAGTCGCCGATGGTCTCGACCACCACGTGTTCCCGCGCGATGCCGCATCGATCGAGAGCTTCCAGCACCCCGGCGTTGAACCGGCGCGGCCCGGCTAGGTAAACGTCGCGGCCACGGGGATCGATTTCGCAAGGTTGCTCGAGCACCTCTCTGGTCGATCCCACCACGAAGGCTATTTTTCCAGGGGGCGTGAATCCCTCGGCAACGCGGCTCGCCGTCAACATCGCGGTGAAGCGTGGGTTGGTATGGGACCAAGCTTCAAGGACGTCCAGATCGTGAAACTCGTCGGTATTGGGCACGTCCCAGAACAGGGCGATGTCCCGATCCGGGACCAGTCGCATCTGCTGCTCGATCATCGCCTTGACCGGAGCAAAGCCAGTTCCCCGGGCGATGAACAGCAGCGGGACCTCGATCGGCGAGCGGATGTGGAAGCTCCCCAGCGGACCCCGAGCCAGCACCACGTCACCAACTTTCAATTCAACGGGCGCGCCGGTGGCCCCAAACCGCCTCTTGGGGATCCGCCGCAACTGGACCTCGATCCAACCGTCCTCGCGGGGGGCATTGCCGATCGAGTAGGCTCGGGCAATCCAAGGGGTGTCCGGACTCCAGATCTCCAGGTAGGCCCCCGGTGTGAACTGGCACATGCAATCCGCCGGAGTCTTGGGCAGCAGGCCCACGGTCACGTTGCGTTTCCCGACCCGGGCAACCATCTCGACGACAAGCTGGACGATCCGGTCCGGGTGCGGCAGGGCATCGCGTGCCTCGACCTGTTCGTGCCGCGTCTGAACCTCGTCGTGGACTGTGGCGCGGATCTCCGGGCGGGACAGGATCTCCACAACCTGGTCCAGGCTGGGGAAATGGATCGCCTGGGTTGGGCAGATATTGGCGCAGGTCGTGCAGCCGACCGCGCACTGGGTCGGTTCCGCGACGACCGCTTTTTTCCGACCAAAGTCGAAACGGTACACCTGCCGTCCGCAGGTGGTCACGCAGATTCCGCAGCCGATGCACGCCTCATCGCTGACGATTGGGTGCCAGTCGATCGTCTCGCGCGGGACTCCGTGCCAGGGCTTGACAAACTTGGGATCTGGCATGGCGAACCTCCTGAATGCATGTGCCTCAAACACCGTGCGAAGTTAAACCGCAACAGCGACGGACGTTCGAGACCCGTTCTCAAGTACCGTCGTACGCGCTTGCTGGGCGATGTTCGCTTGCCACGGCACCAGCGCCGTCCGCGCGGCGAGTTCTTCACTGACCTCTTGAATAAACGGCCGTTCGTGAAAGCGCCGGGCGCGGAGCATCGGGTCGGCGAGCTTCAGTGGGGCAAGGCTCTGGTTGATGACCCACGCATACGGCGTGATCCCCGCCCTCATCAGGTCGCGCTGGAGCGAGGCCGCCTCGTGGACCGGGGTCGCCTCGGGGAGCGTGACGATGAGCACGTGCGAGAAGGCCGTGTCGCGGAGCCGCGGCAGGAGCTCACGCACCGACTCCGGCATGTCGCTCAGGTTCCGCAGCACATCCCTGTGGTACGCCTCGGTCGCGTCGAGCAGGAGCAACGTGTGACCGGTCGGCGCCGTATCGAGCACGACGAAACCGTCCTTGCCCCGGTCCACCGTGCGAGCGAAGGCCCGGAAGACGGCGATTTCCTCGGTGCACGGAGAGCGGAGGTCTTCCTCGAGCAGAGCCTTACCTTGGTCGTCGAGATCCTTGCCCGCGGTGGCCATGACCTCCGCCGTGTAATCCGCGGTCTCCTTCGCCGGATTGATGCGGCTGACCGAGAGGTTCGGCACCCGCTCGCCGAGTGTCAGGTCGAGATGGGCCGCCGGGTCGGTCGTGGAGAGGTGGACCTTGTGCCCGAGTTGGGCCAGCTCCAGGGCGATCTTGGTGGCGATGGTGGTCTTGCCCACGCCCCCCTTGCCCATCGTGAGAATCACCCCGTGGCCGGTCCGCGTTATGTCGGGAATCAACTCTTCGAGGGCCGGCGGGAGGGAGTCGAACTCCTCCTGCGATACGGCGGACATCGGATGCTCGCCAACAAGCGCCGGATCGTTCAACGCCCGGAGAGCCGAAACGCCGATGAGCCCGAAGGGCAGAAGACCAACATCCACACGAGGAAGAGTCGAGAGCCCCGCTGGAATCGCTTCCAGCGCGGAGCGGCCGCGGGCTTCCAGGGCCGCCGCGACTCGGTCAGATGGATCGATCGCGTGGAACAGGCCGTTGACCACGAGTCGCTGGTTGCGGACGCCCAGGTCGGCAAGCTCTCGACTCGTTCGGTCCGCCTCCCGCAAGGCCGTCGCATCGGCCCGCGTGACGAGCACGAGCGTCGTCGTTCCGGGATCGGAGAGGGCCGTGAGGGCGGACTGGTAGAGTGCCCGCTGATCGGCCAGTCCCGAGAGCGGACCCAGGCAGGAGTTCCCTCCGACGTTACTCTCGAAGAAAACCGTCCAGGCCGCGGGAAGTTGGAGCAGCCGCAGCGTGTGCCCGGTCGGAGCGGTGTCGAAGATGACGTGATCGAACTCCGCTGTCGCCGAGGCATCGCCGAGCAGCCGTGAGAACTCATCGAAGGCGGCGATCTCGACCGTGCAGGCCCCGGAGAACTGTTCCTCCATGCTCCGGACGGACGCATCAGGAAGAATTCCCCGGTACGGTCCGACCATCCGCTCGCGATAGGCCATGGCCGAGGCTTCCGGGTCGATGTTCATCGCGAAGAGGCCGGGGACCTCCGGGATCGGCGTGGGACGCATCCCCAGTTCGACCCCGAAGACCTCGTCCAGGTTGGACGCCGGGTCGGTGCTCACAAGCAGCACCCGCTTGCCTTCGTCCGCCAGGCCGACCGCCGTGGCGCTTGCCACCGAGGTCTTGCCAACCCCACCCTTGCCGGTGAAAAAGAGATTTCGACATTCGACGTTGATGACTGGCATGAGTCGCTCCAAGGCTAGCAGCACGATCTGCGCCCGGAACCCTGGACAGAGTCAGGAGCGCAGCAACCAGAAACGACCGACAAGCCGCGGGGAGGTAGCGGACACGACGCCCCCTCGGAAGACCGCGCCGCATTCGAGTCGGCATCAGCAGGTGACACGCTGGACAGTCCCGTCAGTCGCGATAACTCTTCGCGACTGGGGTATCGACCGTGAGCGGCCACTCGACCATCCACCAGCAAGAGCGGCAGGCAGTCGTTGCCGAACTCGCGCAACGCCTCCCGGACCACGGGATTCGACGCGAACGCCGCCGCCTGCTGGGCGAGGTTGTAGCGCTCGACCTGGACACCCTGACGCTTCAGCCAGTCGAGATCGGCGGCGAAGCGGGGCAGGGCAGGGTCCACGCTCGGGCCGCAAACGCCTGTCGAGCAGCACATCGGGGGATCGTAGACAGCAAGCTTCGTCATGGTCATCTCCTGTCGTTCGTTTATCGTCGATTACCGATCAGCCTGAGTAAAAAAGAGCGCGGCCT
>JBMFUH010000238.1:3332-8475 GCA_049966735.1 Isosphaeraceae bacterium | reverse complement strand
CTCCAACTCCGCGCGGCCCAGTTCCTCAGCCTGGTCGACGCAGATCTTGCGGACGGCTTCAACGGCCTTCTTGCGGTCGCCGAGTCCTCGCTTGCTGAATTGCTGGAAGGCGGCCTCGGCCGCTAGGACGGCCGCGTCCACGGTCGAGAAGACGCCCAGGTTTCCGGCCGGCCGGGCGTGCGCCTTGCCGTTTGTCGGAACGGCCCCGTTGCCCATCTGGGTCAGGACCTCTTGGACCACGCTGCGAATGAGATCTTCGGTCATTTGCATGGCAGGTACCGTTACGCTGAATGCCCGGTCGGATCTTTGGTCTTGTGCCGATCAGCGCATGAAGAATTATTCAATTCAATACACGTAAACGTCATATTTGGGCATGGGTTGAGAAGACGACCTTCCCGCCCACGTCCACGGTGTCAACCAGGCCGATCACCACGGCATCGACGGGGAGCTTCTCGGTCTCGGGCGTGAGGCGGGCGCTCGACCCTTGACAGATCAGGACCATCTCGCCCATCCCCGCGCCCAGCGTGTCGACGACCACGAATGTCCGACCGGTGGGAACCAGACGATCCTCCCCCTTGTCGTCGACCCTGTAGGGCTCGACGCAGAGGAGCTTGTGTCCGGTCATCGAGGCGACCTTCTGGGTCGCCACCACAAAACCTGTCACACGGGCCAGGAACATTGCCGAAAGGTCCTCGAGGGTCCTCTGGAGAGCGGGGCGAGCGGGGCCCACCCTACAAAACTCTGGAATGCGCTTTCAGTCCATCGATTTCCGCCCCGAGTCGAGCAGGGCCTTGGATTGGCGGGCGACGACCAGCTCCTCGTTGGTCGGCACGGTCCAGACCGCGACACGAGAGCCCTTGGCGGAGACCAGCCGTTCCGCCGGCCCGGCCGCGTTCAGCTCGGGATCGAGGCTGATGCCGAACCACTCGAGGTCGCGGCAGACGCCGGAGCGGATCCGTGCGGAGTTCTCGCCGATTCCGCCCGTGAAGACGATGGCCTCCGCGCCTCCCAGCTCGAGCAGGAAGGCGCCCAGATAATGGCGGATCGACGCGATGAAAACGTCAACCGCGAGGGCTGACCGAGTACAGCCGCCGGCCGCGGCGGTCTCAAGGTCGCGGAGGTCGCGATGGCCGCAAAGCCCATCGAGCCCCGAGCGATTGGCCAGGATGTCGAGGATCTCCTCGAGACTCTTGCCCGTCTCGCGGAGCAGGACCGGCAGGGCGAAGACGTCGAAATCGCCGACCCGGTTGTTGTGCGGCAGGCCCGACTGCGGGCTCATCCCCAGGCTGCACGCGATCGACTGGCCGTTCTTGATGGCGCAG
The DNA here is from genome assembly GCA_049966735.1 of Isosphaeraceae bacterium. Classification (GTDB taxonomy): domain Bacteria; phylum Planctomycetota; class Planctomycetia; order Isosphaerales; family Isosphaeraceae; genus Aquisphaera. The sequence goes on along the minus strand of JBMFUH010000238.1, from coordinate 7,153 downwards.
AGCGAGGAGCTGCCGCCTAAGTGGCAGGAGATCACCCGGATGTCGGCTCGGCCCAGCAGCTCCGGCATCCGCCACGAGATGTAGCGATGGCTCGCGCCATGGAACCCCCAGCGGCGGATGCCCAGGTCGGTCGCCCAGGCGTCGGGGATGGCATAGCGCTGGCTGGCCTCGGGAATGGTCCGGTGAAAGCCGGTCTCGAACGCGGCCACCAGCGGCAGCTTGGGAAACCGGTCGCGGAGCATCCGCATGGCGCGGGTGTACGGCGGGTTGTGGGCCGGCGCGACGTCGGCGAAGGCCTCCATCGCCGCGAGCACCTGATCGTCAACCAGGTGCACGCCGGTCAGGTTGCGCGCGTGAACCGCCTTGAAGCCGATGGCCGAGACGTCCGCGGCGTCCTCGAGCACGCCGATCTCCGGGTCGGTCAACTGGTCCAGGCAAAGCTGGACCGCGTCGCCATGATCGGCGATCGGCCGGGCCATCTCGCGCTCGCCCCTCCTGGACTTGACGACAACCTTGGCCGATGGGGCGCCGATCCGCTCGATCGCCCCGCGCGCCAGCACCGGCTCGGCCGGGTCGCTGACGTCGAACAGGCGATACTTGAAGCTGGTGGAACCCAGGTTGGCGACGAGGATCTTCACCGTGCGGCTCCTCCCACGAACGCCTGAACCACGGCGGTGTCGGGTCGAGGGATGACGTGCGCGGCACGCAGCTCGCCGATCTTGGCGGCGGCCTCGGCGCCTGCCTCGACGGCGGCCCGAACGCTGCTGACATCACCGCGGACCATCACGCTGACGACCCCGCCGTCGAGCTTGAGGATCGAGCTGGCAACCTCGACCGTGGCCGCCTTGAGCATGGCATCGACCGCACCGATCAGACCGACCAGGCCCAGCGTTTCAATCAGGCCCAGCGCGTTCCCATTCATGATCTAGGGCTCCCTTCTCATTTAGTCTTATTCTGGCATCTCGATCGCGGGAGCCTTAGCCCAGGAAGGTGGTGAGGACCGCATCATCGGGCCGGGGAATCACGTGTGCGCTCATGAGCTCGCCGACGCGGCTGGCGGCTTCCGCGCCCGCCTCGACGGCGGCCCGGACGCTGCCGACGTCGCCCTTCACCAAGGTGGTCACGAAGCCGCCGCCGACCTGCACGCGGCCGGCAAGGTGCACGTTGGCCGCCTTGAGCATCGCGTCGGTCGCCTCGATCATGCCCACCAGGCCCTTGGTCTCGATGAGCCCGAGCGCCTCGCCGCTGGCTCCGTTACCCAGGGCCGTCGTACGTGAAATCGTTCGTTGAAGTGTCGCCATTGTGTCAGGCTCCGTCGTGCTTGGTGGTCTGGGAAGAGGAAGCCGCCGCGGCAGCCGCCTTGGCGAAGGTGAGCACGCCGCCCAGGTCTTCGTGCGGCCGGGCAATGACCTGCACGCTGACCACCTCGCCGATCCGGCCGGCCGCCGCGGCGCCGGCGTCCACGGCCGCCTTGACGGCCGCCACGTCGCCGGCCACGAAGGCCGTCACCAGTCCGCTGCCGATCTTGTCCCAGCCAACCAGCTCCACGTTGGCCGCCTTGAGCATCGCGTCGCTGGCTTCCACGAGCGCGACGAACCCTCTCGTCTCGATCATGCCGAGTGCTTCGATCGTTGCTGAGGCCACGTCTGGCCCTCCTTCCGGAAAAATAAAGTGAGCCGCCGCAAGGTTCATCAGTGAGATTCGTGGGGAGGGTCAGCGTAGCGCAACCCACCGGATTCGTTGCGGGATGGTGGGTCGCGTTCCGCTACGCCGCACTGGCCCACCCCACGAAAATGATATCAGGAAGTCCGGAAACTTAACATAAAACAGTCCCATCATGCCTTGGTCAGAGTCACGTTCGTCGCGTGAGCCAGATCGCACGCATTGGCCTCGTCGGTGTCGATGTGCACCTCGAGCTTCCAGTCGGGGTGGGTGCGCACCAGGAGCCCTTCGAGCGTGGAGGGACACGGACTTTCGACTTTCATGTTCATGCGGTCGAGGTGCTTGACTCCGTAGTATTCCGCGTCTTTGGGCCCCATGTGCACGTGTCGCTCGGCGCGAATGACGCCCTGTTGGAGCACGAGCGATCCCTTGGGCCCGATCAGGATGCACCCGGGCGTCCCCTCGATATCTCCCGAGAGCCGGACGGGTACGTCGATGCCCAGGCTGATCGAGTCGGTGAAAGCCAGCTCGACCTGGCTGAACTTGCGGCAAGGGCCGAGAATCCGGACGCCGGGAATCATCCGCTGGCGAGAACCCACCACGGCCACCGTCTCGTTGGCGGCGAAGTCGGTGTCCTGGTAGAGCCGCCGCATCGTGGTCAACTGGTAGCCCGCGCCGAAGAGGACATCGACGTCGGCCTGTGTCAAGTGGCAATGCCGGGCCGAGATGTTCACGACCAGGTTGGGTTTGAACGCTGGGGCCCTGATGTGGCCGTTGGTTCCGGCCCCCGGCCCGAGCTGCTTCATGATGATCGATCGGACCAGGCTCTCGACCTGGTCTCGCGCCACGAGGGTGCTCATGCCTCCGTCCTCACTGTCACGTTGCGCGGGGGCTCGGCAATCGAACTCCCGTTGAGTCGTTCTCCACTCTCGGTTGGGGCGGTCTGGACCGACACGCCCGCCGCTTCGAGCATGGCCCGATCGCCGTCGAGCACGCCGGTGTCGGTCACCAGCCGTTGAACCTGACCCAGCCCGCACAGCCGCGCCAGGGCCAGCTTGCCGAACTTGGACGAGTCGGCGACGATGACCACCTCTTGCCCGCAGGCCATCATCTGCCGCTCGGTCTCGACCAGCAGCAGATTGGAGTTGTACACGCCGTCGGCCACGATCCCGCCGGCTCCCATGATCGTCTTGCGCACCCGGATGCCTTGCATCTCCGCGATCGCCAAGGGGCCCATGGCCACGCCGGTTCGGGGGTAGACATAACCGCCAATCAGGATCAGGTCGGTCTGCTGGCTCGACGCCAAGAGCTGGGCGATCGGCAAGCTGTTGGTCACCACCTGCACCCGCCTGCCCAAGAGCGCCCGGGCCACCTCCAGCGTCGTCGTGCCGCCGTCCAGCAAGACCGTGTCCTCATCTTCCAGCAGCGCGGCGGTCAGGCGGCCGATGGCGCGCTTCTCGGCAATGGCTGCCTGGGTCCGATCGTCAAACGCCGGCATCGACCGAACCTCGCCAGAATAAACCGCTCCGCCGTGCGTCCGCTTCACCGTGCCCGCCAGATCGAGCGCCTCGAGATCGCGCCGGACCGTGCTCTCCGAGACCTGCAGCGTGCGCACCAACTCCTCCAGGGTCGCGAAACCCTGGCGGCTGACCAGCTCGATGAGGCGGCGACGGCGGGTCTCGACCAGCATGCGGACACCGGGCGTTGTTGGAAGATCTCGTTCACGAACTCTTTCAGTAATTTCCACTATACGCCACAGTCTGTCAAGATGCTGCAAAAAATTGGTGGTTCTTGAATGAAGGCGACTGTTTGCTTGCAGGTTGGCGGCGTTTTTCCGCTCCGGATACAATGCGCCCTGGTTGCCAGAGATCTGGTTGCCAGAGATGAGGCGGACGATGCCCGAACTGCCCGAAGTTGAGACGATGGTGCGAGGGTTGCGACCGATCCTGCAAGGAAGAATCATCGAGCGCACGCGGGTGCACGACTCTTTCCTGCTCCAGGGCTGCAATGCCCGGGAGTTCGCGCGGCGGGGACGAATGGTGCGGGTCGCCGAGGTGGGTCGCCGGGGAAAGTGGGTTGTGATCTCGCTTGCCGAACAGAAGGGAATGATCGTCATCCAGCCCAGGATGACTGGAGGCTTTTGGCTGGTTGAGCCGCCT
>JBMFUH010000238.1:0-3322 GCA_049966735.1 Isosphaeraceae bacterium | reverse complement strand
CACGTCCGCCTGTCATTTCGGTTGGCGAAACCCGAGGCGACGGTCTGGTATTGCGACACGCGGAGGCTGGGCAAGATTCAATGGTTCGCCGGCCCCGAGGAAGCGGAGTTGGCGTTCGCGCGGTCGCACGGGCCCGACGCTCTGGAAATCTCCCTGGAAGAACTGACGGCTGGACTGGCTCGAACCAGGCGCGGGGTCAAGCCGGCCTTGATGGACCAGAAGATCCTGGCGGGCATTGGCAACATTTACGCCGATGAGGTCCTCTTTGCCGCTCGAATCCATCCCGAGCAAATGGCGTGCACGCTCTCACGCCCGGAGCTGGGCAGGCTGCACCGGGCGATCCGGGAGATTCTCGACCTGGCGATCGCGGCCCAGGGGTCGAGTTTCGACGCGCACTATCGCACGGTCCTGGGGCTGAAGGGCGGCTACCTGGCGGTCAACTCGATGTATGGGCGCGCGGGCAAACCCTGCCACGGCTGCGGCCGGCCGATCGAGAAGACCAAGATCGCCGGGCTCATCGGCCGCCCGACCTACTTCTGCCCGGCGTGTCAGCCGCCGCGCGGGCGTGGACGAACATCGTGATGTCGACACTTCCGGACTCATCAACCGCGGCGCGTTGACTGGTGTTCTGACGGCCAGTCAACTCGCTCGCGGTTTCACCAGGGCTGCTTTCGTATCTTTCCTGTGTCGACCAGCCGCCGCACTTCCTTCTCGGCGCGCAACCAGTGGTCGAGCTCGTGGCCGAGGGGCCGACCTTCCTTCTCCCAGATGAAGTACGCGGCTTCCTTGACAGATGGCTCGGCGATGGAGCCTCGTGATTGGGTTCCTCGATTCCCGTTGGCGACCGGCGAGAGACACGGTTTGATGCTCATCGGGGCACTCCTGTTTTGACAGCCGGATTCAGGAGCATTCCTCCATGCGGAAACCTGGAACGGAGAATCGCCGTCGATTCAGGAAATCCCGGGTATCCGGGACGATGGTTCGCCCTCCGACTGCCCCGAAATGGTTAGCCGGGCCGGGTCGTGCGGCCCAGTCCGAACAGAAAAAAGCACGCTCGCATCATCGAGCTTTCGAATCGCCCACCGAAGGCGACCCTTCATGATAAATCATAAAGCCATGCGCGAGTCGCGTCAATGAGGCCGCGGGTTCAAAATCATCATTGCATCATGATTCTATTGATTGGAGACGGCGTCGCTCTGACTCGTGGCCGGCCCGTTCGACCGCTGACGATCCGGCGCGAAGGTCCCGCGCTGGATGGGCTGGGCGGAGACACGGCCTCCCACCAGTGAACGGGCGCGATCCACGGATCGGGACGCCCGCGGACCACAGACTGGATCGCGTTCGGCTGGTGACTCAAAGCCGATGCCGTTTGGGCATGCGCGTGGGGAAGGGCAAGAGCTTTGGTTCCGGCTCGAGATCGGCGGATGTGGTCCGGCCAGCGGTGTGCTGGTTTTGAGGCGCTGGCTGGATGTCCGGCGTCGACGGGTCCTCTGGCTGACCCATGAACTGGAGCAGGGCCTGGCGGGTCGAGGATCGCGGTCGATCGTCTCCCTCGTGCTTGAGGGCCGTGACGCTCATGCCCAGGGGAGCGTCGATGAAGAAGAGAGCCCGGGATTTGTCGGCGTCGACCACTGCCAGAGTGATGGATTCGCCCAGGTTGACAACCTGCTGGTTCACGAGGGTCATCAGGAAATCATCGATTCCCACCGGGACGACGTGGGCCGGGGACGCTTCGCCAGGCACGTTCTCCCGGAACGTCGAGCCCGGGCGCGGCGGAGACGCCGGCCTCCTGGGAGCGCGCAGCCGGACGCGGACTGTCGCCTTGCCCACATTGACCACCTCGATCCGGATCAGGCCGTCGATCAGGATCGCCTCGTGCTTCTTCCGAGCCAGAACCACCATGCAGCCTTCCCGATCGGTGCTTGATCCCGGTCGTCACCGGAAACGGTTGGCGGACCTGCTGGGTCGCGCCTGGTCTTTCCTGGCCACCTGGGTCTGGAAGCTTGCCACTCCCGGCCGGGACCCTGCGGGGAATCGCGAGTTTCCTGTGTGGCCAGCCCGTCAGAGCGCGTCGCTGCGATAGTCTTCGCCGCGGTTCAGCCGGTCGATGATTCCGCGGAGGTTGAGCTCTTGTGCGTCGTCGAGCGGTTCCGTGTTGAGCAGGAGGCGGTCGACATGCATCGTCGTCTTGATCGTGGCCCGCCCGCGGTCCACGGCAAGGAGTTGGAGGTCGATGAGGCCGAGGCCGATCTTGATCACGTCGCCGGCCCGGAGGGTCATGGCCAGGTTCGAAAACCGTCCCGACGGCCGGACAGCCGATTCCGGCGGGCGGACGTTGCGAGCACCTTGGCGGAGGATGGTCACGTCGGACCGCCCCACGAAACAGAATTTCACGGTTCCCCCGCGAAACTCGACGGGCACGAGCGTGAGGAGATGCTCGTAGCTGACCGTCCCCGAGGAACCCAGCACCACCCGCTTGAGGTCGACGGGGTGGTCTCGTCCTACCTGAGTTGTCACTTCCATGCCCTTACCCCTGCCTGAGTTGTTCAGCCCTGGTGCGTGAGTGGGTTCGTCAAGGTGCATTCCATTGCGGAAGCAATCTGGATCTGACTTCTGTACAAGAGCCCCGCCAGGCGGACTTGGAGGCACCCAAGACAGTGTCCTCTTATACACGCCCCTCCCGCCTCCGTCAACGGGTGACAGGCGTCGATTGGACCGTTTTCGCGTAGGTGCCATCACGACCCTGCCTCCATGACATCTGTACCCGATCGGCACGAGAGTTGCCCTGCTGGACCTTTCATCACTCGGAACGAACTGGATGTGCCCCGCTCGCCTTTCTGGCGTGCCAACTGCTTGAGGATTGAAGCCATGAACCCACGGGACCAAGGTGTTTTGCACGCGAGCACACATGTATTCGAGGCATCTCCGACTGGCTATCCGCCTGGCGCTGAGACGACCGGCGTTCCATGTTCGGACGCTTCCTCGACATCCCCTCCCGGCCAGCCGCGCTCGAAGGAGGAGATCGAGGCAATGGGGACCGGAACGGACGGAGAAGTCGCTGTCTGGTCGGCTCGGTACTCGTTCAGGAACTTCGTCGCGCGCCTTCTGCTCCGGGTGTTATTGACGGTCGGCTGGATCGCGCTGATTTTGTGGATTGACGATCCTTCTCGGTATCCCGGACACCTTTCCCGGGAGTGGTTCGTCGGACTTACCGGTCTTGTCGTCCTGGCGTACTGGATCACCCTCGCCTGGCAGGTCTTGCTGGCCCGTTTCTCGCATCACTACCGCCTGACCAACCGCCGGATCTTCATCGACAGCGGCT
>JBMFUH010000237.1:0-8476 GCA_049966735.1 Isosphaeraceae bacterium | reverse complement strand
CATGCGCTCGAGGTCGAACTTCCGGGGATCGCGACGGCGCTTCTTCAAATGAATTGTGAGCACGTCCAACCGCTCCCGCTCGGTCGGGAGGTCCACGAAAAAGATCTCGTCGACTCGTCCCTTCCGCAACAGCTCTGGGGGAAGCTGGCTGATGTCATTGGCGGTCGCGATCACAAACACCGGCGCGGTCTTCTCGGAAAGCCAGGTCAGGAAGGTGCCGAAGACTCGGGACGAGGTCCCGCCGTCGCTGCCGCCGGAGCCTTGGAGTCCAGCGAACGCCTTGTCGATCTCGTCAACCCAGAGAATCGCCGGGGCCACGCTCTCGGCGGTCTGGATGGCGCGCCGCATGCTGTCTTCGCTGGACCCGACCAGGCTGCCGAAAACCCGGCCGATATCCAGGCGCAAGAGCGGCAGTTTCCAGAGGCTGGAAGCCGCCTTGGCGCACAGGCTCTTGCCGCAGCCCTGGATGCCCAGCAGCAGAACCCCCTTGGGCGCGGGCAGGCCGAACTTGCTGGCGCGCTCGCTGAAGGCCGCGCTCCGCTTGCGCAGCCAGTCCTTGAGATTGTCCAGGCCGGCCACGTCGGCGAAGCGGTCCTGGCTCTCGTAGTATTCCAGCGTCCCGCTCTTGCGGATGATCTGCTGCTTCTCGCTGAAGACCACGGACACGTCTTCCGCGTCGAGCTTGCCATCGATCACCAGCGTCTTGGCGAAGACGTTCTCCGCCTCCTTGAGCGTGAGGCCCCGCGCCGCGTGAATCAATCGCTCTCGGCCTTCGGCGTCCAGATTGATCGAGATTTGCGGCTTGTCCTTGACGTCCGCGATGATGCGATCGAGCAGAGCGTTGAAATCACCGACGCCCGGGGTGCCAAACTCGACGACGGCGACATCCTTGGAGAGCTCCAGGGGTATCTTCATGATCGGCGAGACCAGCACGATCGTCTTGTAGGAATCGCGCAAGGCAGCCGCGGCGTCGCGCAGCCGCCGTACGGTCCGCATGTTGGCCTGGCTCATCCGCACGTCGAGATGGTCGTGCAGGTCCTTGAAGACGAAAATCGCGGGGTCCACATGGGCAAGCACGGCGTCCAGCGCGGCCACTGGCTCGCAGGTATTGCCGCTTCCTGTCCGGGACCGTTGCTGAACCTCGGCCCCATAGCGGACCAGCCCCTGGCTGCACGTCCAGATATGCAACGTCTTGTTCCGCCTGCGGGCGATCTCATAGAGGCGTTGCTCGATTCGCTCTTCCTCCCAGGTCACCACGTAGATGATCGGATAACGGGCGCGAATCAGGATTTCCAGGTCGTCGCGGCAGGCGGAAGACTCGGTTGCCGGCGGCGCTTTCGAGGCCCGCGCGGGACCGGCGGGAGAAGGCTGCCGGGACGAGGGCTCGTGCACGGCCGCGGGCCGGTCATCCGCCAGCCGGATTGCCGGTGGCTCGCTCGATGCGGACGGCTGGGGGGCGGAGGCCGGCCGAGAAACCCTGCCGTCACCTCGAGGCGCCGAGTTTTCCCCCTCGTGCGGAAGTCTGGGCCCCGGCAGCTCTGACATCACCGCGCCTCCGTGACCAAGGGGGAATCCGCAGCAGCTTCCGGGACGGTTTTGCCAGCGGCCAGCATTCGGCCCAGTCGCTGCCTCATCAGTGGATCGGCACAGGGAATGGATGTCAGCACTTCGACCGCTTCGCGTGTGATGCCGAAGAGGTGGACTCGGCCGTCGGGCTGGATCGTGATCACGCTCTCGGCAGACAGATCAACGTCCTCCCGGGCGCGCGGCCCGGGAAAGTCGGTTCGATCGCGGAATGGCGAGGTCTCGGTTCGGTGGCTCACGTGATCAACCTCAGCTTGGCTTCGATTGCCAGCTCTCGGGCCCGAGCAGCTTCGGCGGGGGACAATGGTCGTTTCAGCTCGCCGAACCGAAACGACTGCCAGGAAGGCGTGTACCCATCGCGCAGGCTGAACTTGACATCCGGGAGATTGGCCTTGATCCACTGCATGATGGGCCGGAAACAACAGTCGAGGTGGCCGGGCAAGAGGAGGTGCCGGATGATGAGATATCCTCGATCGGCGGCCAGCCTCAGGTTGCGGGTCACGATCGCCATGTAGCTGTCGACGCCCGCGATCCGCCGAGCGCAGGTGTCATTGCCAAACTTGAAGTCCGCCAGATAGATATCGACGGCTTCATCGAGCAAGTCCATGGCCTCGGGCGTGGCGTGGAAATCCGATTTCCAGACGACCGGCGGCAAACCGGAACCCCCCGCCATGACCTTGAGGATGGCCGGCAGATGAATTGTCGGTTCGCCGCCTACCCATTGAATGGTGCGAGCACCTTCCGCCTTCCCTTTGAGGACCGCCTGCTGGAAGAGTTCGCGCGTCAAGGGCCGGCCTCCGCGCGGGTCGAAGGCATTGGCCTCGGCAATGCAAAAGGCGCAGCGAAGATCGCAACCGGATAGGTAGAAAAGGAGCGAAGGAATGAGCTCTTCCTCTTCTCCCAGCTCGATCCGCTGCTTGAAGACCCAAGGGACCGTCCCCGCCTTGCACGGCCCCCGCTGTCCCTGCAATCGATTGGCGCCACACCTGTGCTCGCAGAGATGACACTCACTGTAGTGTCGCCAGGCGCGGCTCAGGCGGTCGTCGAGGGCCGGCAAATTCAGAGTTGGGACCGAGGCCAGGGAAGACACATGACCCCTCTCGAATCTTTGTCGCTCGCCACGCCGTGACCTGTCCTCAGACAACCGTCTTTCGGACACATGTCCCATGCTAGTCTCAAGGAGCACCATTTGTCAATCGTCAGCCGCTCTGGCAACCGGTCGGAGGTTGGTCCGGCAGCGGTCCGGACGATCGGTGGGGACCCAGGCGGCGGACCTGCCGGGAATTCCCCTGGTCAGTGGCCTAGGCCGAAAGCAGGTTCTGGAGTATACTCAAGCTGTGTGAATGCAGAATTGCCCGCGATGGTCGAGTTTTTACGGGGGGCTCGATCGTCAGGGTTCAGACGTCCGCCGCAAGTTTGGAGGTCGGAGTGTCATCGCGCGAGAATCCTTCATCGGTGCCCTGGACCTACCGCATGGAAGTCTCCCCCACAGGACAGGGCCCCGGGGCGGCGGCGCACGGTCCCAACGATCCGCTTGTTCTGCTTCACCTGATGGTCAATCTTCAGAACCAGACGCTCGACGCGCTCCGGCAAATCGTCGAAGTCCAGCGCCAGCAGCTTGACCTCACGCGGGAGATGGTTCAGGTCAGCCGCGAGCAGCGCGCCCGTCAGGGGGCCGAGCTGGAGCGTTGGCAAGCCGGACACGAACACGTTTTGGACGCCTGCCGCGATACCCTGGGGCGGTTGGAAGGCGTGCACGCCGCGCTCATGGCGGATATCGCCACGTATGTCGAGGAGAACTACGAAAATCTGCTCGAAGGCGACTTTTCCCTGAGCGATTTCGTGGACCGGTTTGGTCCTCGGCTGGCTCACCTCAACACCATGCTGGCCGTGCTCCGACCGCTCGCCGCCGCGAACAACAACAAGAAGACCGAGGGCTAGAGCGAATTTCGGGTCGATGGCTCACCGTAGGGTCCGCTCTGCGGACCGACGGCTGGGGCACTTGGTCCGCAACAACGGACCCTACGATACCTGATCTGTGCGCAAACCGTCTGCAAACCGCTCTAGGCCGGGCCGTCCACTGCCGAGAAACGCGAGCAGCGGGCGAGACCTGATCGCTCCACCTTGCGCGAAACGAACACCGCGGACATCGCTGTGCCCGTGCGAGGACTTAGAGTTTGGCACAGCCGCGATGCGACACGCGTACCGCGGCTGTTCACCTGCGTTTCAATCCACGCCCCCACGCGAAGGGGACGAAACGTCTCCAGAAGAAACGCTCGAGCGGTGTGCGACCGAGGACCAGTAGCGTCCTAGTAGCGGTCCCTGTCGTAGCCACGACCTCCACGTCCGCCACCAGCGCCACCGCCAGCACCGCCGCCACCGCCAGCACCGCCGCCACCGCCAGCGCCACCGCGCCAGCCTCCTCCTCCGCCCCCGGTCCGGGGCTCGCGAGGCCGAGCCTCATTCACAGTCAGACGACGCCCGTCGACCTCCCTGTCATGCAGACCGTCGATCGCGGCTTTTGCCTCGGCGTCCGTACTCATTTCCACAAATCCAAATCCCTTGCTTCGACCTGTGTCCCGGTCGGAGATCACCTCGGCGCTTTGAACGCTGCCGAACTGGGAGAACAGTTGTTCCAGGTCGGAGCTATTCGTGCGGTAAGTGAGGTTCCCGACATACAATTTCTTGCCCACCATCGAACTCCTGAAACAGGGCGGCCCAATGCAAATCGAACGAACCGGGAGCTAACGAACTGGGCCTGATGCAGGCCCGCGGATGGAAATGCGGAAGAGGCAGGCGAGAGTGTCAGGTGAGACTCGCTACATGCACTCAATCGACTTCCATCCACGATAAGTATAAGGATCGGTCGACTCAAAGCATAGGGAAATTCGCGAAAAAACCAGTTTCCTAAAGGAGCTTACTTCATCAGTCGGACTGGGGGGGCCGGATCGCGCCACGGGTGTTCAATGCTTGCCAGCTCCCCGGGCGCCTCGGCGGATTCCATAGACGACCACGGGATGCCCCAGCAGCTCGGCGCTCCCTTCCCGACGCATGCCCAGCCGCCCGGCCACGCGGATCGACGCCTCGTTCTCGCGATGGATCATGCTGATGACGTGGGACTGTCCAAGATGCGTGAAGGCAACATCGAGGGCCGTCCTGGCCGCCTCGGTGGCATAACCATTCCCCCAGAACCTCCTGCCCAAGCTCCAGGCGAGTTCCACTCCCGGCCAGCCTTCGGGCCGCCAGCAGCCCACGCGCCCCACGAACTGGCCGCTCTCGCGCAGCTCGACCGCCCAGAGGCCGAAGCCGCGAAGCTGCCAGTGGCCCAGGATGATTGCCATGTTGCGCCAGGCATCCGCGCGGCTCATCGTCGTCCCGCCGAGATACTTCATCACCTCAGGATCGCCGCACATCTCGGCGTAAGCGTCCAGGTCGGACTCGCGGAAAAGGCGGAGGAGAAGTCGCTCGGTCTCGATTCGTTCGATCGTTGGTCGCGTCGCCATGCCCGGCTCCCGCTCAGACCGGGGCCTCGGCTTGCCCCTTCTTCTTGAGACGATCGAACACCCCCGCCAGACGAGAGTATGCCTCTTTCGCCGCGTCCCCCACCTTGTCTCGCGACGTGCTCCAGAGCGCCCGGGTGACCTGGGCGGACCCCTCCGCCACGATGCCCCCCAGGTACTGGGCCGCCTCGGATGTGGCTTTTCGCCGGAGCGTCGCCGGCTGCTCGAACACGAGCGCCCCGCAGTATCGCCTGGCGATCAGGCCCACGCGGAGCGTCAAAAAGGCATCCGCCGCGCCACTCAAGATGGAGTTGGCCAGGATCGACGCCACGAGGTGAAACCCGGGCACCGCCCCTCCCAGCGATCCCACGACAGCCGAGAAGACCGGTTCCACCTGCTCGGAGAGGTCCAGATCCTGGAGCTCACCCGCGACGAAGGACGTCCCTGCCACGCTTGCATACAGGCGTGCCATGTCTCGCACGGTCGGCCGTTGATAATACAGGTGGGCGAGCTTCCAGACCATCCGGGTTTGCATCGAGAAGACCAGGAGCGTATCCAGCCGGCCGCTCTGGGAGACCGCCGTGGATAGGAAGACCTGGCTGGCCGTGGCCTTGATGATGCGCAACGCCTCCTCATCGAGCTGGCGAATGGCCTGCTCGATTTCCTGCTCGTCGTCCAGTTTCTGCACCAGCAGCCGGTCATTGAGCCGGAGCCGCCCGCGCAGTCGATCGAGATGGGCCAGGTATTCCGGCCCGTCCCGGCCACAGGGCGGCGACAGCGGCGGAGGTAACCGCAGGATCATCACGACAGGCGCGCCTACCAGAACACCGTACGTTGCCAAAAGACCAACCAGCACCACTCTTCCCGCCGTGGAACCAAATGCCGAGGCAAGCTGCATAGTCTGGACTGTCTGGTTGACGACGAAGAGCGCGAAGGTCAGCACGACGACCGTGCAGCCGGTAATGGCCAGGAAGGAGATCGTCCGTTTCATCGGCAAACTCCTCGTGGCATGGGAGGAGAGCATGCACCTGCTTACCTGGAAGGAGCTTACCCTGTATCTGATTCGCCGGAAACGGCGACTTATTGATTCGCGTCTTCGCGTCTTCCGGGAGTGCCCCGCTGGACATGAATGGCATGCCCATGTGCCACGACCTGGCCCGAAGCACGACCGGCAGGATTCGAACCCGCGAGACGGCGGTTTTGGAGACCGCCCGCGCCCCCAGTCGCTCCGGTCGTGTGCATCTCAATTGATCGCCCGTGAGGGAGTTGAACTCTCCTCGCCACCTTGAGCCGGCGGTATCCTGTTCCGATAAATGAGACCTCGCAAACAGGAATGTGGGCCAGCCGCCCTCGGCTGGCTCGGGGCAGCCTGTAGGGCCCGCTGTGCGGACCGATCCCCAGCCAATGCGCACGGTCCGCACAGCGGACCCTACAAGTAACTTCAAGCGGAAGTGGGCCGTGTGGCGCTCGAATCCACGTCTCCACCTTTTCAGGGTGGCGCTACACCATCTCAGCCTGTAGGGCCCGCTGTGCGGACCGATCCCCAGCCAATGCGCACGGTCCGCACAGCGGACCCTACAAGTAACTTCAAGCGGAAGTGGGCCGTGTGGCGCTCGAATCCACGTCTCCACCTTTTCAGGGTGGCGCTACACCGTCTCAGCTACCGGCCCAGTGTTGACTCGGTCCCTTCAGAGCGACCGCGATTGTGCCTCGACCGATCTCCCTTGCCTCCAAAACAGCAGACGGCTTTGCCCAAATCGAAGTTCGCGCAAAATAGGGGTCTCGTGTTATGATGTGCGTAAGGAAACGCAAACCCGAGGGACTCTCTCCATCATGAAGCGACTTCGTCTGATCTCGGCCGTGCTCTGGACGGTCATCATCCTGATGCTCTGCTGGACGCCTGATGTCTATCTTCCGGTCGACGAGGATCCGAACTCCTGGAAGATCATGCTCCATGTGGACAAGATCGTTCATCTGGGGATTTTCGCGGTCTTCACGGTGCTCTGGCTGCGCGCGCTACCGGCGACCTGGAAGTGGTCCGTCGCCCTTGTGCTCGCCGGACTGGCTCTCGCGGCCATCACCGAAGTCGTGCAGAATGTTCCGCTGATCCATCGTGAAGGAGAGGTTCAGGATGCCGCGGCCGATTTTGCTGGCGTTCTGCTGGGCTTTCCGCTTTGCTGGTGGATCGAGAGCGTGCTCAAGAAATGGAGGGCCAGGCCGACCGACGAGGAAGTCGCCGGAGCCGCCGCGTCCTCGCAGTAGGGTTCGCGTATCGGGGGGAAAGAGCCATGGCAAAATTGATCACGCGACGCTGGTTTCTACTGCTTGCGGTCCTGAACATTTGCCTCTCCGCGATGTCGGTCTCCGCGCGGGAGCATCCGCTCGCCATTCGCTGGGAGCGCGAGATGCTCTCGATCCGGGGCCCGCATCTTGCCGGCGGCGAGATCTCGGTTCACTACCTGGAAGCCTTTTGCCGGCCGGGGTCGACCCGGCGCGACTGGAACGAGACCGTGATTCCGCACCAAACCCGCCTGATCGAAGCCAGCGCCGATCACCGCTTGATCCGCCTCCGCTCCGAGCTGGCCGACGGGGTCGTGGTCGATCACGAGATTCGCGCGGGGAGCGATGAGATCGATTTCCGCGTGGTCGCCACCAATCCCGGTACTCGGGAATCGCAGGCTCACTGGGCGCAGCCTTGCATCCGTGTCGACCGGTTCACGGGCAAGAAGGCCGAGAACACGTCGGAGTCTTACCTGCCCTCCTGCTTCCTCTTCGTGAACGGCAAGCTCACGCGGCTGCCGGTTGAGCCCTGGGCTCGCCAGGCGCGCTATGTTCCGGGCCAGGTTTGGTGCCCCGAACACGTGAGCCGCGACGACGTGAATCCCCGGCCGCTCAGCTCGATTGTTCCCTCAAACGGGCTCATCGGCTGCTTCTCGGCCGATGGGAAGCAACTGTTGGCGACGGCGTGGGAGCCTTATCAAGAACTCTTCCAGGGGGTGATCGTCTGCCTCCACTCCGACTTCCGGATCGGCGGGCTCAAGCCGGGCGAGTCGAAGACCATCCGGGGCAAGATCTATGTGCTGCCGGCTGATGTTGAGGCTCTCCTCGCCCGTTACCGGCGCGATTTTCCGGAACAAGGGCGGCGGGCCGGGCTGAGCCGGCAAGTCTCAACGCCGCGCAGGCTGATCGAGTTTGGCTGGGACGAGCCGGACACCTCCTTTCTCAAGCAGCACCAGCACGAGATGGAACAAACGCCTTTCGACGGCTGCGTCTTCCACGTGAACGCCTCCGGGAAAGGGAAAGTGGCCGAGAACTTCACCTGGCTCTGCTGGGGCAAAAGGCGGTTCACGGAAGCAGAGCTTGCCGGCGCCTTCGACGATCTGCGGTCCATC
>JBMFUH010000236.1:0-8513 GCA_049966735.1 Isosphaeraceae bacterium | reverse complement strand
GGGGCAGGTGGGCCGACGACGGGGAGCGAGCCGGGGTGAGGGGGCTGGAGGTTGAGAGCCAGAGGGATGGGCGGTACGGCCGGCTGCGTGGGGGATGGCGTGGGAACAGTCGCCTGCGCGACCGGCGGAGAGGCCGGACGCGAAGCTGGCGGAGGCTGGTCATACATCCTCCGGCGCGATGTCACGCGGTGATGGAACGCCGCGGCGATCAGCGAGACGGCGACGAGCAGGCCGATCACGACGTACCACGGCACACCGCGATTCCGGTACTGGATCACGACCACCGGCTGGCCAGGGGGCGCTGTCTCGATGACGTCTTCGAGATGATCGGTCTCCAGGCTGACGTTCTCTGCTTCGGTCATCCGCCGGTCTCCCCCTTGACGCCGGTCCCCCGGATCGTCTGACCCAGTGGGTCGAGAAGCCGCTCAATCTCCTCCCGCGCGGGGTAGCCTCCCCGTTCCTGTAGGCTCTGGGCCGAGGCCGGATCGCCCAGACGGGCCTCGATCTCCTCGGGAGTCTTGCCCAGGAGTTCCATGGCGATTTCGCGGATCGTCCTCCCCTCCCGGTAAGCCGCCTTGGCGACGGCCGACGCATTATCATAGCCGATTCGGGGTGCCAGTGCCGTACACATTGCCAGGCTTTTCTCGATGAGCTGCCGGCAGCGGTCGGCGTCGGCCTCGATGCGCGCCGGGCCTTGGAGCTTTTGCCCGGCCAGGAAGCGGCCTGCGTCGATGCACTTGTCGGCCAGGTGTCCGGCCGCGGAGGTGAGCAGGTGGATCGACTGGAGCAGGTTGTAGGCGATCACCGGCATCATGACATTGAGGTCGAACGCGGACCCCAGCGCGTTGGCCCAGGTGATGGTGGCGTCGTTGCCGACAACCTGGGCGGCCACCATCATCACGGCCTCGGGGATCACCGGATTAACCTTCCCGGGCATGATCGAGCTACCGGGCTGGAGCTCGGGGATGCGAATCTCGCCGATCCCGCAGCGGGGGCCCGAGCCCAGCAGGCGGATGTTGTTGGCGATGCAGGACAGGCTGACGGCGACCGTCTTGAGCGCGCCCGACGCCTCGACGGCCGCGTCCCGCTGGGCCAACGCCTCGAACGCGCACGGGGCAGGGTGGAGCGCCAGGCCCAGCTCTTGCCCGAGCGCGGCGGCCATCCGCTCGGCGAACTCGGCGTGCGTGTTGACGCCGGTGCCGAGAGCCGTTCCGCCGATGGGCAACTCGGCAAGCGATGGGAAGCACTGCTCGATCCGGCGGATGCCATGCTCCACCTGACTGGCGTAGCCGGAGAACTCCTGTCCCAGGCGGATCGGCACCGCGTCTTGCAGGTGAGTCCGGCCGATCTTGACGACCGGGTCAAACTCCCGGGCCCGTTCGCTCAACCGCTCCCGAAGATGGATGAGCGCGGGGACGAGGTGTTTCTGGAGCCGCTCGAGCGCCGCCAGGTGGATGGCCGTGGGGATCACGTCGTTGGACGATTGCCCCATGTTCACCGCGTCGTTGGGATGAACCGGCGATCGACCACCGCGAATACCGCTCGTATATTCATTGGCGATCCCCGCGATCACCTCGTTGGCGTTCATGTTGGTCGACGTGCCGCTGCCGGTCTGGAAGACGTCGAGCACGAACTGGTCGTCGAACTTGCCCTCGGCGACTCCCTGGGCCGCGCGAATGATCGCCCCGGCCAGCTCGCTGGGGAGCAGGCCGAGGTCCATGTTCACCTGGGCCGCGCACTTCTTGATCAGGCCGAGGGCCCGGATGAACTCGCGGGGAAATCGCAAGCCGCTGATCTGGAAGTTGCGCGCGGCGCGCTCGGTCTGCGCCCCGTAATAGGCCTCCGCGGGGACGGCCATCTCGCCCATTGAATCGCGTTCCACCCTGGTGCCGGCCAAGCAGAAGCCCTCTTTGCGATTGCTGGACAAGATTGGAATCTTGTCCCACGAGATGAAGTCCCGGCCATCCACTCGCGATATTTTACCGGAATCGTCCAGTTTCGAGACAGGCGAAATCGGCCCCAAGCGGTGCGCCGTTTCCTTTCTGAAACGGCGAGAGGTCCCGGACGCGGGGTTCCGTTCAGTCGGGTTCGACGCCGAGCTCGCGGAGCTTCGCCGCGAGACGATCGGCTCTCTGACGCTCGCTCTCGGCCCTCTGACGCTCGCTCTCGGCCCTCTGACGCTCGCTCTCGCGGAGTTCGATCACTTCCGAGTACGTGAGGAACCGCTGGCCGTCGGGTCCGACGATTGTCAGATTATCTGGTCCCGCGCCCGGCTCGAAGCGGATGGCAAGGCGAGGGCTCGTGTAAGCGTTCATGTCGGGGATCGGGACGAGGCGGTCTCCCTCCCTCCGCCAGCCTTTGAGATCGCCATTCTGCGGATTGTAGGTGTAGTATTCCTCGACGCCGTACTTCTCGTAGAACTTGAACTTGCGAGTCATCTCCCCCCTGCGGTTTCCCGGCGAGAGGACCTCGAAGACGACCTGTGGCGCGATCCCCGCTTCCTCCCACTGCTTGTACGAACCGCGATACCCCTTGGGCCGGCCCAGCACGACCAAAGCGTCGGGCGCGGTGCGGATCTTCGGCTTCCCCTCCACCGCGTACCAAAGCAGGTCTCCAGCGACGAAGACGTTCGGCTCGTGGCGGAAAAGCGCCTCGAGCCCCTCCTTGATCACGACGATCCATTTGAACTGAAGCGTATTCTCAGCCATGGGTTTGCCGTCGCTATCCGGATACAACGGGTCGACGCGACGAGGCGTGTGGATGGTGCTCATGATCATGAGGCCCTCGCGTGACAGGTTCCTGACTGTCGTCCCCTTCAGTTTCTCATGAACAAGCCATCCGTGCCAGAGCGACCAGAGCTTGAGCAGGGATGCACTTCAGCGGGCTACTTTCCCCGCGCGACGCTTCGCTCCAGGCAAGAGGCCCGCCACTCAGTCGACCGTCGAGTAGGGGGGCGAGGCGGGTTCGTTCGCGGGGAGGGCGGCCTCGACGGCCTTGGCGGCGGCTTCCTCGTGGCGCGGCGGCCAGTATTCGAGCCGAACGTCGCGGCCCTGAACGACGACGAACGGGCAGGGGGGGGCCTCGGTCCACGTGCCGCTGTTCACATAACGGACGCCGTCGGTCTCGGCCTCGAGCGAAAGGTGGGTGTGTCCGCAGGTGACGTGCCGGTATCCCCGGCCGGCCGCGTACTCCGACGCCCTACGCTCGATGAGCTGGCTGTTCCGCTGGAAGCGCTTGGTGATCCGCCGGATCCACCGCGCCGCGCGGTGTGGCATGTACTTCTGGACATAATAGAAGATCCCGCAGGCGATCTCGGTCAGCCACGGGTAGTCGGTGGTGATCGTGTCGAACTGATCGCCATGCATGATCAAGAGCCGGATCGCGCCGTTGTCGAAGACGTATTCGTCGAGGATCTCGACGCCGACGATATGGCTGATGATGTCGGCCGGGCCGTCGTGGTTGCCCCGCACCCAGACCAGGCGAAGGTCCTCGCGGTCGGTGTTGCGTCGAATCACCTTGAGGCAGGCGAAATGCCGCTTGGTCAGCCGCTTGAAATTGAGGTCGTCGAAGATATCGCCGTTGATCACCAGCTCGCCACAGTGCTGCACCGCCCAGATCAGAAACTCCTCGAGAAGCTTGGCCTGACAGACGGCGCTCCCCAGGTGCAGATCGCTGATCACGATGCAGTCGTAAAACACCGAGTCGTCAACTGAACTCGGGCTCGTAGCGGACTCCATGAGCGCATGTTCCAGAACAAGAAGAAACCATCAGCCGGTCCGTCGGTCACCGTCGCGGAACCCGATCTTCCATAAGATTTTAAGTCCTACACGCCGAGATGTCACGCCTGTACATCAAATCTTCAAGATCGGCACACTGGGATCAGGCGATCTGGTGGCACGAGAATCAGACCGACAAGGCGATCACGGAGCGGTCAGAAAGTCCCTCCAGAACGCCGGAACAGCCTCCATGGCCGATTGATAGGTAGCTTCCAGGGGCACGGAAACATAGACTTCCGGCGTGAGGAAGAGCGGTACGTCGGCGAGTGGTTGGCCCACCTCAACCGGCTCGACGAACGCCTCGGGAAATGGCCCGCCGATGTACGCCGCCAACGTCCGCGATCGGTTCGAGGGCAGGACGAAGTCGTTGTCGATGAATTCGTCCCAGATGAGTTTGTGAATGCCTTGTGGATCTCGCGGGCCCGGTGGAAAGAGGTCGACGACGACCAGATGAATCCCCGCCCGGAGGAGCTGCACGGCCTTGTCGAGTATCGCTCGAATCGCATGCCGCGTGCTCTTGTTCCCGGGAGAAACGACCTCGAGGACGGCCACGATCCGATGGTTGCTGGCGTGCCGGATCACGACCGAGCGGGCCTTGGCCGCGTAGAGGTCCGGCTCGGCACGCGCTCGGAACTTGACCTTCGGGGGCGTGGCCGCAAGCAGGAGCCCACCGGCGGGTTCTTCGGTCGGACCGGCCTGTCCTTCACGGGCCTGAAGCGTGAGCACGTCCGGACCCAGTCCGCCAGCGGTCTGCTCGGCGAGCGCATAATAATCACCGGGCAACAGACCTCGATTGAGCACCCGGGAGAGATCTCCAATCCACTCGAGCTGGAAATGGTGGAAGATCCCCGCGCCCACCCGAGTCCAGTCATGAACAGGCATCGCTTGCTCCTCGGAACCTCGGGGACCATCCCCTCACGCCTTGAGATCCTCGACAGGTTTGCCTTCGTTGATTGTACCAGCCCACGCCGCGTAGAACGCCATCGCGGGATACTCGCGGACGAAGCCCAACTCGGCCAGGCGGTCGGCGATGGGGCTCTGCCAGGCCGGCTCGCCGTTGTAGGACTCGACTTTCAGAACCTGCCGGCCCGATCGAGCCAGCTCGAGCAGCCTGCGCAGGGCGTGGTGGACTTCCTCTCGCGACGCCGACAGGAGAGCGGTCAGGCGCTTGCCGTAGCCTTCGATGATCAAGACCGGCCGGCCGCCGCGCATGACCAGGTAATTGCCGGCAACCCGGCTCAAGCGGGCCGTGCCGCCGTCGAGCAGGGGAACATCGAGCGGTGCCCCGCTGCCGTAAAGGTTGGCCGGATCGAGGGCCGCCACGAGGACGTTGTCGCCCGGGCTGGATGCCGCTCCGGAGAGCCGCGAGAGCTGGCAGGCCGTCTCCTCGAGGGCGTACTGGACTCCGCCGAACCCCTCGACGAAATACCCTCTGCGCAGCTCGCCGCGCAGCTCGGCCCGGGCCAGGAGAGGCGCCAGCTCGGCCCAGGGCGGCGCCCAAGGGTCCAGAGCCAGCAGCTCGCGGGCAAGCAGGCCGTAACGGTCGAGCAAGGCGTCGATCCAAGCCAGCCGTTGCGTCTCCAGGTCATCCGACGGCGACTCGAACCGCGACCATCGACCTTCGGGACGGCCAGTTTGGGCCCGGCGTCGGGCCCGCCGCGCGCGGCCCAGCAAGCGCCCCTCCGCGGCTTCCGCCAGCGCGTCGAGCATGGCCAGCGCGCCGGGTCGGACCGGATCGAACCGGTCGTTCGTGACCAGTCCTTGCTCCATCAGCTCGCGCAGGGCCCGTCGCAGCCGCGACGGCTCCAAACCTGCCTGCCGCGCCAGATCGGTGGCGAAGCTTGCGCCACGGGCGCGAAGGATTTCCAGCACCTGGCCTGCATCGGCAGTCGGTTCTTGCTCGTTTGGCTCGCTCGGCCAGCCGCCGACGAACTCACGCGGCGCGAGCGCGACGGAGGGCTCGTTCCGACCAGCGCGGGCGGCTCGCCAGAACCATGAGCCCTCCGCCAGCAACTGATCGAGCCAGGTCGAACGATAACCCTTGAGGCGGCGAGGCAAGATCTCGGTTTCCCAGAAGCTGGCGGACGCGGCCAGCCCCCGAAGCAGATCGAGCACGCGCTCTAGCCCTTCGGTTCCTTCGAGAGCGAGCGGTTGCACGAGGTGCTGCCGATGCAGCAGAAAGTCGGCGAAGACCTCGGGCGGGACCGCGACGGTCTCGCGCCGGCGGATCGCCACGCTCTGGCGCTGAACCTCCGCCAGGTTCTCCCGATCGGCCCAGCGGGCGTCGTTGTCTTCGGCGGCCGGCAGGCGGATCACGCCTCCCGATTCAGCCCAACGCTCCAGCATCTCCGTCGCCAGCTCCGGAGTGACGGGATACCTTCTGATCAGCTCGGCCAGGCCAACCAGGGCGTGCGTATGCAAGTGACGCCGGACGATCGTCTCCAGGGCGTCCGCGTCGCCTGGCTCCGGCGAGGCAAAGGCCGCGCGGTAAAGCTTGGCTTCCTCGGCCGAGATCCAGAGCCGTCCTTCGAAGGTTCCCGGCAGCTCGCAAAGGATCGCCCGGCCCTGCTCCTTCAGCTCGTCGAGCCATCGTTCCATCGGGCCGAACAGCTCGGAGGGCAAGAGGTCGCCCAGCATGCGCAGGGTTTCGGCCATCTCCTCGGCGGTGCGCGGGGCGTGGCCGCGCCGGCGCAGGCGGCTGTCGACGCGGAGGATGGCCTGGGGCTCGATCAACCTCGCGGGATCGGGCGCCTGGAGCAGGGCGTCGAGCAAGTCCTCATCGACGACCGGTCCGCCCGGACGCAGCTCGCCCCGGCGCGGCTCGTCCCATTCATAGATGAAGGTTGGCGTAAACTGGAAGATCAGGTCGGAGGCAAACGGCGAGGCGATCTCGGCCTCGCGCGTGACCCGTCGGACCGAGCCGTCTTGGATCGCGTCCAGGAGCGAGCGGAGCTGGGGCAGGTCGAGGTCGTTCTCCAGGCACTCGCGAAACGTCTCGACGACCAGTGGGTGATCGGGAGACTTGCCCACGACCTGGAGCAAGTCCTTGGCCCGCAGCCGCTGGAGCCAGAGCGGGGTGCGCTTGGCCGGGTCGGGCCGCGGCATGAGCAGCGCCCGGCCGGCGTTCTGACGAAACCGCAAACCGTAAAGGGCGGTCTCGGGAAGCTCCAGGCGGATCAGTCGCTCGGCCTCGTCGCCGCCCAGGCCATCCAGCAGGTCGAGCGGCGGCTCGTCCAGTTGGGGCAACCGGATCAGGAGTCCGTCGTTGCCGTGCAGGCACGAGGCATGGATACCCAGGCGCTCTCGAATCCGGCCCGCCAGCGCGATCTTGAGGCCCTGGTGCACCTTGCCTCCCAACGGCGAGAGAATCGCCAGGTTGAGCTCACCGGCCGGGTCGCGGAAGGTCTCTAGGATGATCGTCCGATCGTCGGGCACCGCGCCGGCGATGCGCGACTGGCGGGCGACGTGTCGAATCAACTGTCGGGCCGCGCGCGGCTCGAGCCGGCACTCTTCCTCGAGCCAGCCGGGCAGTGTGGGATCGTCCAGCCGGCCGGCGATCTCCCGGCAGAGCGCGCCGAGCGCCTTGCCCAGCTCCGGCGTTCTCGGCATTTGCTCGCCCCGCCAGAACGGCATGATCGCGTTGTGGCCCTCGGCCGGCTTGACGACCACGCGATGGACCTCGATGGCCTCGATGCGCCAGGTGTTGTTCCCGAGCGCGAAGGCTTCGCCCACCCCGCGCTCGAAGACGAACTCCTCGTCCAACTCGCCCAGGCGAGGGCCGTCGTCGCCCAGGTAAACGGGGAAGTGGCCCGTGTCGGGAATGGTGCCGCCGCATACCAAGGCCAGCCGGGCCGATCCGGGCAGAGCCGCCAGGCGATTGTGGACGCGGTCCCAGGCAATCCGCGCGCGCAGGTCGCGCAGGCTGCCGGTCGGGAACCGGCCCGAGACCAGGCGTAGCACCTGCTCGAACGCCTGGGCCGGCAGGTCGGCGTAGGGGTAAGCGCCTCGGACCAGGTCGAACAACTCGGGGACGCTCCAGCGATCCATCGCCACACAGGCGACGACCTGCTGGGCCAGCACGTCGAGACAGTTGTGCGGCACGCGGATGGGCTCGATCTCGCCCTGCACCATGGCGCGCGCGAGCGCGGCCGTTTCGAGGAGATCCGACGGCGTCTTGGCGATCATCCGTCCCTTGCTCAAGCCGTGCACGACGTGCCCGGCCCGCCCCACGCGCTGCAGGCCGCGGGCGATGTTGCCGGGGGACTCCACCTGACAGACGAGGTCGACCTCGCCCATGTCGATGCCCAGCTCCAGCGACGCGGTCGCCACCACTCCTTTGAGCTTCCCTCCTTTCAGCTCTTCCTCGGTGGCCCTGCGCTCGTCCAGGCTCAGGCTGCCATGATGGGCGCGGAACCAGTCCTTTGTTTCGGGAGGGCGAGGCTCCTGCCGAGCCTCAGTCGATGACACCACGGCAGGAGCCTCGGCCTCCCAGATTTCTCCCGGAGTCGACTCGTTCAGCCTGGCGGTGAGCTTCTCGACCGTCCGGCGGTTGTTGGCGAAGACGATGGTCGAGTGATGAGCGGCCGTCAGGCCGAGGATGCGCTCCTCGATGGCCGGCCAGATGGTTCCCGGCGGGCCCAGAAAGGAGCCTTCCTCGGGCCCTGGCCAGAGGACCTGGAGGTCGAGGTTCTTCCTTCGGCCGGCGTCGATGACGGTGACCGGTCGGGGCTCGAAGCG
>JBMFUH010000235.1:0-8528 GCA_049966735.1 Isosphaeraceae bacterium | reverse complement strand
GGCTTGACATGCTACCACCAGCCTCGGCCGGCGCGAACCGCGTCTTACACCCACCGTGGTTGGCGACGGTGAACTAGCCTTGACGACGCTCGCGGCCGCTGGTTCCGCTTCCTGGAAGAGGTTGGACGCGATCGCCAGGCGGAAGAGTTGCTCGTAAGTGGCCGCTGCCTCGGCGGGCGCTTGATGTTGGGCCAGGCAGCTCAACCGGTCGAGCCGTCCGCGCTCAAGCTGGAGCAACTGCCGGTTGAAATCGTCGTTGATCGCCTGCAAGCTGTCCGGGTGAGGGACCCGCAGGCGGACTTTGGGCGCCGGCGCTTCCGGTTGATCCTGGGCGTTCGCCAGGCTCATGACGAGCGGCAGCGGGATGAGCAGGGCGATTCCCGCGGTGACTGCCAGCTTGGCGAAGACGCACGTCGTTTTCATCGAGCAATGCTCCCCAAGGGACCAAGAATACAAGGACTCACGGACTGCTGCCAGCAAGGAACGACGGCCGCCGTTCGGGTGGCTGTCGACTTCGTTTGAGGACGCGCGTGGGACCTTTGGGCTCGCCAGAGCGCCGCGAGAAAGAGCAGGGCGACCAGGATGCCGACGGCCCAGAGGATGACCTTCACCGCCGGCGAGATCGGCACGGGCGGCGTCTCCTGGAGATAGACGGGAAAGGGCTTGAGCGGCTTGGCAGGTCCCTCGACAGGTTCGAAAAAGAGTTCTTGCTCTCGATCCTTGATCGACCGCTCCTGCTCGGGCATGTTCCGTCGCTCGACACCCATCAGATCCACTCCCCGGGTGCGTTGACGCCGGCCGCACTCATTCCATCAAGCCTGGAGATCACCGCGACGGCCGGCAACGCGTCTTTGGGCCGGCCCGGTCATGGACACAGTTGCTCAGCGATGAGCCTGGAAGAACCAGTCCCAGCTCGGCGGATTGGTGCGTAGCTCTTGGCTCCCGGCCATGTTCTCCTCCCAGGGATAAAGCACCTTGCTCAGGTGAATATCCCGGAACCCGGCCCGGGTCAAGCGGTGTTCCACCTCGAAAGGCATCCAGAATTTTTGCCGCAGACCCCGGAAGCGGAAATACCCAAAAGCGAAATCGTACAGCTTGTGCTCAGCGTGATGCGCCGTGAATCGTCTGGCCTCCGCCGGGTCCAGGCCATGTTCCAGAGCCTGGTCATACAAGAGCATCGTATGGTACTGGATTGCATCAAGGGAAGGGACAATCCCCAGCAAGACGCCATCAGGGCGCAGGCATGCGCGAATCGCCTCCAGCGTTTGCTCGATCTTCCGGACGTCGGGCATGATCAGCGAATTGATGGCGATTGCCACGTTCACCTGGCCAGCCAGGTCGTCCAGTTGCTCCATCGGTCGCTCCAGGAACCGCACCCGGTGTGCGAGATCGGGCCCCAGCCTTTCCCGGGCGCGCACCAGCATGCCCGGCGCGAAGTCCAGGGCGATCACCCTGGCGAAGCGCTCGATCAGGTGAGGCAACAGCGGTCCCCTCCCGCAGCCGAGGTCGGCCACGGTCTTGCTCCTGGGCTTTCTGACTGCGTCCAGCGCCTTCCAGAGCGGGTTCACGACCCCGGCGGCGAACGGATCGAGGAAGAAGTCGTCATACCGGGCCGCGTGCCGGCTCCAGTGCCGCTGCTGATCGGGAACAGTAATCTCCCTTTGGCTCACCCCCAAACCCACCCTTCAAAAACCCTGGGCCACCCCAGCCGAACTGAATTCTGTCAAGCGTGTCGGTTGTCCCGCGGCGAGACGATCATTCCGGCCCCTCTGCCATAACTCTAATGCGCGTAAGCAGCCGTTTCATCACGAAATCGCGAATGGCGAGTGCGCGCCGCGAGTTGCCGGTGGCCCTTCTTCCTTCACTGATAACTGACAACTGACCAATGGTTCCAGTTACCCGGTCGCACCCTTCTTCACGGGGATCAGCCGGATCACGTCGATGGCCAGCCCCTGAGTGGTTCCCAGCACGTTGCGGCGGTAGGACACGGGATAACCCAGTTTCGGGTCGGGGGTAAACCGCATCACCACCTTGGTATCCTTGGGCTGGCCGAATGGTTCCGGTTCCTTGAGCTGAGCGAGCTCATCGGCGATGGTCGTGAACAGCCCTTCCACGCTATAAAACCGGGGTTCGCCCGGGTGAACCTCAAATCTTCGGCCGTCCGGGGCAATCGACTCGATCTTCTGGACCTTGCTCCCCCGCACGGTCACGTAATAATGAGCGGTCACCCTTCCGGAGGCCATCCACTCCAGGTCATAGTCGTCGATGCCGATTTTCTCCCAGGTCTTGCGGGCAGCGGCGAGAGCCTCGGGAGTGACCGACTGCCCGGCCCCACGGCGGACGAAGAAGACGATTGCCGCCAGAACAACCACCCCCAGGATTGCGAGCGCGATTGCCGGCCGCCAGGTCCGGGAATGAACTCCAGATGCCTCGCTCATTGATCTGCCCGCCTTCCTTCTCGCTTTGACGAATTGCTCCGTCTCCTACGCACATGGCCACGGATTCCTTCGCCTCTTGCATCTCACCTGTAGGGTCCGCTGGGCGAACCGATCCCCAGCCGATGCCCACGGTCCGCACAGCGGACCCTACAGGTAATCCTGGCCGGGTGCTTCGTGCTCCCAGCATGCCGGAGTTGCCGGCCCGACGACAAGTCCGCTCAGTTCCCGGGCTCGAGGAACAGATCCCGCGAATCCGGGGCCAGCGCGGGCAGCCGAGGGATGGCCACCAGATCAAAGCCATTATCGTTGCCAAACGCCCAGGTTGCGACCGAGGCCCGCCGTCGCACCGAGCCCGGCAGCGCCTCCCAGACCGCCTGGGCCAGGTCGTTGATCGGCTCGGCCGAGGCGATCAACACCCTCCGTTTCTCCTTCAAAGCCATCACGATGCGTATGATCCGGGGATCGGCGGGTCCAACGTTCCGTCCCGTCTTCCACCTCCAGACTGGAACGACCAGTGCCCCGGGAGGCAGTGTCACGTTCACGTCCGCTTCACTCCAATGGCCCTTCAAGGCAGCGGCAAGTGCAAAAGGGTTCCAACCAGCCCGAAAATACATCCATCGACTCAGGAACAACCCGTGGAAAACCAGGGCGCCCGGCCTGCCCTGGTCGTCAAGTCCGGCGGGAAAGACACCAACGATCATCCATGCACTGCGAGGTAACGGCAGCGCGAAGATGCAAGCATGTTCGGCCACGCCTGTCGGCCGTTCGCCAAACCGCTGCCCGGCCAGTCGCAATGCGTCCACCCATTCAGCCCGGCAGCCCGCCGACTGCGCCAGCACGCCATATCCCCGCTCCCAGAACGGAAAGCTGCCGTACACCGCTTGCTCGTAGCGGATCTTCACGCGGCGCGCTCCGGATTTTGGCCAATAAGTCTCATAGCACGAGTAAATTACGCTGAAGTGGTGGGTTTGTTCTGTCGAACCAGCCTCTTCAATAGTTATTGTAAGCTCCGGCATCAGCTCGACGTGTGATTGCTGGCTGAGGTCGCTCTTCTTTCCATCCTCAAGGTCAAAGACTGCCCCTCGAAGAACATGAATCGGGAACAATCGGCAAAATCTTGCAGCACTCGCTCGCCCGACGGGAAACTACAACCAGAAGAACCCTGCTTCCGGGAGGCGACCCGATGGCGACCGAAGCACTTGCCGACCTGCGCACTTCGCTCGAAGCACTGTTTCAGCACGGCAGGCTGGGCAGCCTGACGGACGGCGAGTTGCTGGAGCGATTCCTGACCGGCGACGAATCCTCGGCCGAGGCGGTGTTCACGGTCCTGGTTGACCGTCATGCCCCCATGGTGCTGCGTGTTTGCCGTAGTGTGCTGGGCAGCGGCCACGATGCCGAGGATGCGGCGCAGGCCGTCTTTCTGGTCCTGGCCCGTCGTGCCGGCTCGGTCCGCCGCCGCGACTCGGCCGCAAGCTGGCTCTATGGCGTCGCTCGCCGGATCAGCGCCCGCGACCGGCGCGATGCCGCCCGTCGACGCAAGCATGAGCGCAGGAGGGCCGAGATGGCGGTGGTCGAGGTCCGGGAATCGATGGACGTTGAGGCCCACGAGGAACTCTACGAGGAGATCGATCGGCTCCCCGAGATTTACCGCTCCGCCCTCGTGCTCTGCTACCTCGAAGGGATGTCGCACGAGCAGGCCGCACGCTGGCTGGGATGTCCGTTGCGCACGCTCCAGAGCCGGCTGCTCCGGGCCAAGGAACGGCTCCGCGACCGGCTGGTCCGTCGCGGCTTGGGCGTGCCCGCAGTGTTTCCTCCGCTGGCGAAATCGATCGCAACATCCCCCGGCTGGGCGGCAACGACCGTCAAGGCCGCCAAGGTCTATGCCGCAAGTCGGGCTCCGTTCGCGACGATTGGCGTCTCGGCGGCTGTCCTTACACTGGCCAAAACCTCTCTGCGCGGGACGCTGCTTGCGCCGAAGCTGTGCCTGGCTCTCTTCCTGTCGCTCAGCCTGGGCACGCTGGGCGTTGTGGCCGGACGCGGTGGTTTTGGTTCCGGTCCGCCCGTGGCCCCGTTGAAACCCGCTGTGCCCCAAGCGGTTGCGCCGGCGCATGACGACCCGAACAACCGGACATTGATTCTTCGCGTCATCGATCGCGACTCGGGGGCGCCCATCGCGGGAGCCGAGGTTACCGTCGAGACCGATTCCGGCGCGCGGCCGGGCCTGGGGGATGAGCCAATATTGATAGCGCGGCTCACGACGGACAAGGCAGGACGGTGCACGATCGAGTTCCCCCGCGTCTTGCCCAAAATCATCGCCATCGGCTGTCAGAGAGCGGGTTATGTGAACGGGGGCTACGGTCCACTCGTGGAATCCGCGGGGGGCACGATCCCGGGCGAACATACGATCGAGATGGAGCGGGGAATAACGATCGGCGGGGTCGTCAAGTCGCGCGACGGCAAGCCGGTCGCGGGCGCGAAAGTCATCGTCATGGCCACGGCGCCGGACCGGACCCACGGCGTCCAGCTCAAGGCGACGACCGACGCGCAAGGGCGCTGGCGTTCTGACGAGATGCCCAGAGGCTGGGGTGATGCGCGCGTCTGTGTCACACATCCCGACTATGTCTCCACGCTCATCGAGCGCGATGTCAGGATCTCGAGCGCCTTCGACCTCAAGGCCAGGAGGGCCGAAACCGTGCTGGATGAAGGCGTCGCGCTCGCGGGGCGGGTCCTCGACGACCAGGGCCGGCCGCTCGCGGGAGCGGCGGTTGCCCTGGGTTCGGATCGCCGGATCGGCAACCCGGGTTACCCGACGATCTCCACCGATGCCCAGGGTCGTTTCCGCTTCGGTCACATACCCGAGGGCACGCAGACAGTGACGGTCCAGGCGCCTGGCCACGCTCCGGCACTGGCCGATGTGGTTGTCGCTCCTGGGATGAAGCCGGTCGAGTTCCGGCTGGGGCCCGGTCATCTCCTGCGCGGGCGGGTCGTCAACAAGGAAGGTAAACCGCTGGACGGCGTGACCGTCCAGGCGATGGACTGGAAAGGGCACATGTCACTCGACTGGACGACGAAGACCAGCGCCGACGGCCGATTCTCCTGGAAGTCGGCTCCGACCGAACCGATTCTGCTGACGCTCACCAGACCTGGATTCGTGATGCTCGGCCAGCGCGAGTTCCAGGCTGACAAGCCCGAGAAGACACTGACGATGTACCCGCCCCTGCGCGTTCGAGGCAGGGTCACAGACGCCAGGACCGGGCGGGCGATACAGGAGTTCACGGTTGTAAGCGGCGCTTATTATCGCCCCTGGAACGGCCGGCCGGCTGCTCGCGACGCCTACTGGGACCGTCGCGCCCCGTGGCAGGCCCTCGGCGGCGGCAATTATGAAATCGAGTGTTCGCATCCCCTCGTTGCCGCCGTGGCCGTGCGGATCGAGGCCGGAGGGTACAAGCCGGACACATCCGAGCCGTTCAAGATGGAGGCGGGGGACGTCAGGTTTGACGCGAAGCTGGAGGCCGGACTCGGCCCTTCCGGAGTGGTCTTCGGACCTGACCATCGGCCGCTCGCCGGTGCAACGGTGATCCTGTCCACGAAGTCGCTCCGCGTCCAGCTCGGCAATGGCACGTTCCCTGAGGGGGCCTATCCGCAGGTCGTCACGGGGGCAGATGGCCGGTTCCGCTTCCCGGCGCAGACCGAGGCGTATCGCGTGTTCGTCGATCATGAGAAGGGTTTCGCCGAGGCGGACGAGAAGACGCTTGCTTCCTCACCTCCGCTCACCATTCAACCCTGGGGACGCGTCGAGGGAATCGTGAAGATCGGGGCTCATCCGGCCAAAGGAGTGCAGATCCGCCTCTCGGAGACCGACAACCGCTGGAACCCTGACGTGGCCATGCCGATTACCCAGGCCCAGCAGCTCGCCACCGACAGCCGGGGGCATTACGCCTTCGAGCGCGTGATCCCGGCCCGGCTGTCGGTCAGTCGGATCTTCGCGCTCGAGCGGTCAGGTTTCCACGTCGGCACGGGGGCTATCCGAATCGTCACGGTCAAGCCAGGCGTGACAACCTGGGTGGATCTCGGGGGAACCGGGCGGCCAGTCATTGGCCGTTTTGTGCCACCCGCCGGCACGAAGTCAGGGGCCGTTTTCCGCTCGTCATCAGATCAGAGCTTGGAGCTCATCCGTCCTGATCCGCCTTATCCTCCGATTCTCAGCGGCAAGGAGCGCGAGGAGTGGCTTGCCGAGTGGTTGAAAACCGAGGAGGGTCAAGCCTACTCCAACGTGGAGTGTCGCTTCGACACGAACGTCCGTGCCGACGGAACATTCCGGGTCGAGGATGTTCCCGCCGGCAAGTACCGTCTCCAGGCCTACCTGCACGAGCCAGGCAATGGTGTCCCCGGGACCTATGGGCGAGAGCTGGCAAACATCGACACCGAGATCACCGTTCCCGAGATGCCCGGCGGCCGATCCGATGAGCCCCTGGACCTGGGCACGATCGAGCTAAAGCCGGTCAAACGCCAGCGCTGAACGGTTGCCCGTGCGACGTTAGAAG
The DNA here is from genome assembly GCA_049966735.1 of Isosphaeraceae bacterium. GTDB lineage: Bacteria > Planctomycetota > Planctomycetia > Isosphaerales > Isosphaeraceae > Aquisphaera. The sequence goes on along the minus strand of JBMFUH010000235.1, from coordinate 1,546 downwards.
AGGAGAGGAAACGCGGAATCTCGGTCGAGTTCCGGCTCAGAGATTCAGCAGCAATCGCAGGAGGTCCTCGATCTTGCGCATTGTTTCCTCGGAGGCTTGCCCCCCGCGCTTTGCCAGCCGTTCCACGGAAGCCGACCGCAGATCCTCGCACTTGGCAAAGCTTGGCAAGTTCAAACCGCCCTCTGGTGGATGAATGGGGACGTGGGTCCTGATCCCCTTGGCCACGGAGGTGAGGGGGACGACCATCACGAGGCCGGCCCGGGATTTGTTAAAGCCATCCGCAGAAACGATCAGGGCGGGCCACCTCCCACCCTGCTCGTGGCCGATGACAGGATTCAGGTCGACCTGCCAAACCTCGCCACGAAGCGCCTTGGGAGATGCCATTCGATGTCAATCCTTGAGGCCATCAGAGAGTGTGGCGTCCCACGCTTCTCGTTCTTTCCGCTCTTCCTCCCAGGCAGTCTTGTTCCGGCGCAAGGCCGCAAAGTCGTTGTCCAGGCCTTCGAAGAAGTGGGCCCGGCGATAGGACTCGACGACCCTGTCCAGAACATCCGTCAATGACTCGTTAGCCTCGTCGGTGAGGCCGCGGAGCACTGCATGGGCGGAACGTGAGACCCTAACCATCACCGTGTCATTCGACATCATTGTTACGCTGCAACGCCCCCAGAGCGTCAGAGCGCCTCCTCCTCTAAGAACTCCACAGACCATTGCCTGCGTCAACAGAGGAGTATACGATCTCGTAAACAGAAAGGCCATGTGCGACAGGCAGGGTGCGCCATCCTTGACGCGCCCCTACGTCGAATTCCAATTACGAGCAGCCCATGCTGTTGCCGCAGTTGAAGCAGCGGTAGCAGGTGCCGCAGCGGACGGTGAGCGCGCCGCAGTTGTCGCAGGCGGGCGCGTCGCTCTGGAAGTGAGCGAACTGGCGATCCTGCTCGCTCAGGCCGTCGTGCAAGGTCGGCTCGAAGATGAAAGTATGGGGAACCTCCGGTGGCGGGACCTTGGCCACCATCACGGCCTCGGCATGCTCGAGGTCGGCGATCGTGGTCGACCGGTTGCCGTTGGTCTTGATGACCGGGAGGACGGCCGAGGAAACATCCGGCCCATCCGTCGTGGGCCGCCTGGGCGCGTTGGCCTCACGGTAGCCGGGGATGAACTCCATGCCCATCCAGCGGAAGATGTAGTCGGCGATGCTCTTGGCGATCGGGATGTCCGGGTTCTTGGTAAATCCGGCAGGCTCGAACCGGCTGTGAGCGAACTTGTTGACGAAGACCTCCAGAGGCACGCCGTATTGCAGGCCGATCGAGATCGCCGTGCCCAGAACGTCCATCAGGCCGCCGATCGTCGAGCCCTCCTTGGCCATCGTGATGAAGAGCTCGCCGGGGCGGCCGTCGGGATAGAAGCCGACGTTGATGTAGCCCTCGTGACCCTGGATGTCGAACTTGTGGGTCACGCTGCGGCGCGTATGGGGCAAGCGCTCGCGCCTGGGTTGGTAGATCACCTGGGGTGCCGGGGCGGGCTGAGCTGAGGCAACGGGCTCGGCGGG
>JBMFUH010000234.1:3631-8531 GCA_049966735.1 Isosphaeraceae bacterium | reverse complement strand
GAATGAAACAGAAGTTGGGGCTGGCCTGCACGCTGGTGCGCTCGCCGGAGCTCTTGCTGCTGGATGAGCCGACGGTGGGGGTCGACCCGCTCTCGCGGCGGGAACTCTGGAGCATCATCACGCAACTGGTTCACGAGCAGGGCCTCTCCGTGATGGTCAGCACGTCGTACCTCAACGAGGCCGAACGATGCGACCGCTGCGTCGTGCTCCAAGGGGGAAAGGTGCTGGCGCAGGGACCTCCGGAGGAGGTGAGCAAGCTGGCCAGCGGCCGGACCTTTCTGGCTCAGCCGCCGGCCGGGCAAACCTCGCGCGGACTCCAGGCCCGCTTGCTCGACGACCCGGCGATCATCGACGCGGTTCCCGAAGGGGGATGGGTCCGGCTGGTGAAGGCCTCGCCGGAAGCTGAAGATCTGGCGAGCTTCGATGCGCTTGAGGGGGCGAAGGTCGAACCCGTGACTTCTCATTTCGAAGACGGCTTCATGGTGCTCCTGCGTGGGGCGTCGGATGGAGAGCAGACTCTTGCGGGAGCAATGACCCTGGGCCGGGCGCAACGCTCCGCGGGGGGCGAGGCCGTCGTCGAGGTGCACGAGCTGGTGCGGCGGTTCGGGACCTTCACGGCGGTCGACCGGGTGAGCTTCGAGGTTCATTCCGGAGAGATCTTCGGCCTCTTGGGTCCCAACGGGGCGGGCAAGACCACGACCTTTCGCATGCTCTGCGGGCTCTTGCCGGCCACCAACGGAACGCTCCGCGTGGCGGGCGTGGATCTCCGCAAGGCGCGGGCCTCCGCGCGGCAGCGCATCGGCTACGTGGCTCAGAAGTTCTCCCTTTACGGGCAGCTCTCCGTCGCCGAGAACCTGGGATTCTTCGCGGGAGCCTATGGCCTGCACGGGCGTCGCCGGCGCGAGCGGATCGGCTGGGCGATGGAGCAGTTCGAGCTGGGGGAATTCGCCCGCTTGCCCAGCGGAGAATTGCCGGGAGGCTACAAGCAGCGGCTGGCCATGGCCGCGGCACTGTTGCACGAGCCGGAGATCCTCTTCCTGGACGAACCGACCAGTGGCGCCGATCCGCTGGCCCGCCGGGAATTCTGGCGGCGGATCACCGCGCTGGCCGATCAGGGCGTGACCGTGATCGTCACAACCCACTTCCTGGTGGAAGCCGAATACTGCGATCGGGTCGCCATCATGGACGCCGGACGCGTGCTGGCACAAGGCACGCCTGCCGAGGTCCGCGGCTACGTTCCCGCGAAGCCCGGAGTCACGCCCTCGATCGAGGAGGCCTTCATCGCCATCGTCGAGCAGGCGCGTCAGGGTGACTCGGCCCGCGGCGCCGGGGCGGGAGGTGGGCGATGACCGCCTCGGCCCGCAATCCACATCGCCGGTTTTCCGCCAAGCTCCGGCGCATCTGGTCGCTGGTGCGGAAGGAGACGCATCAGATCGTCCGCGACCCCAGCAGTCTCGCCACCGGAGTCGTTTTGCCGGTGGTTCTGATCCTGCTTTTTGGCTATGGCATCTCCCTGGATGTGGCCGACGTTCCGGTGGCCGTCGTCCTGGAAGACCCGTCGCCCGACGCGACCGAGGTGGCGGGCCGCTTCCTGCTTTCTCCCTATTTCAAGGCGCGGCTCTTCACCTCGATGCCCCGCGCCCAGCAGCTCATGCTGGCCCGCGCGGTGGACGGGATCATCCGCATCCGCCCCGACTTTGCCCGGCAGTTGAAGCTGGGCAGCGCTGAGGTGCAGATCCTGGTTCACGGCACCGACGCCAACAGGGCGCGGATCATCCAGGTCTACGCCCAGGGAGCGGTCGGCGGCTGGACGGCGGAGCGATCGTCGGAGGGCCAGAGCACCTCCGGCGGGCCGGTGATCGTCCGCGACCGGCTCTGGTTCAACGCCGCCAACGACAGCCATTACTTCCTCGTCCCCGGCCTGATTGTCCTGGTGATGACCATCATCGGGGCGCTCTTGACCGCGATGGTCATGGCGCGCGAGTGGGAACACGGCACGCTGGAGAGCCTCTTCATCACCCCCGTCCAGATCGACGAGGTGCTCCTGGGCAAGACCATCCCCTACTTCGCGCTGGGGATGATCGGCCTGACATTTTGCCTCCTGGCCGCCAGGTTCCTATTCCACGTTCCGGTGCGCGGGTCGCTCTGGGTGCTGGCCGGAGGATCGATGCTTTACCTGCTGGTGGCGCTCGGGATTGGTCTCTTGATTTCCACGGCGACCAAGAGCCAGTTCGTGGCCAGCCAGATCACGGTGCTGGTCAGCTTTCTGCCGGCGTTCATGCTTTCCGGGTTCCTCTTCGACCTGCGGAGCATGCCGGCGGCGGTCCGCCTGCTCACGACGATCTTGCCGGCCCGCTACTACGTCGCGGTCTTGCAGACGGCCTTTCTGGCCGGCGACGTCTGGGCCGTCATCGTGCCCAACGTGGCCGTGCTCTGCGTCATGGCCTTTGGCGTGCTCAGGATCGTCCGAGCCATCACCCGCAAGAAGCTGGACTGAGGTGGGCCATGATCGAGGCGATCTTCCGCATCCTCTCCCTGACCCGCAAGGAGCTGCTGGCCGTCCTCAAGGACCCGCGGGGCCGGTTCACGCTGTTCATTCCGCCCATTCTCCAATGCCTGCTCTACGGCTACGTGGCGACGTACGACCTGAACGACGTGCCCTATGCCGTGCTGGATCGCGACCGGAGCGGCGCCTCGCGCGATCTGCTGGCGAAACTGGACGGTTCGCCCACGTTTCGCCGCGTGGCCAACCTGCACAGGACGGAAGACGTCAAGACCTTCATCGACGACCGACGGGCCTTGCTGGTGATCGGCATCGACGTCGACTTCGAGCGCAAGCTGCTCTCCGGCCAGCCGGCCGATGTGCAGGTGATCGCCGACGGCCGCAACTCCAACACCGGCGGCACGGCCCTGGGTTACTTCAGTGCGATCGTCGCGGCGTTCAATGCCGACTGGCGGGCCGCGCATGGCCAGGCGGGGCAAGAGGCGCCGCGGGTGCTGGTGGCCTTGCGAGCCTGGTACAACCCAAACCTGGAAACGCGCTGGCATATGATCCCTAGCTTGATTGGCACGCTCACCTTGCTGCAAACCATGCTCCTGACGGCCATGTCGGTGGCGCGCGAGCGTGAAGAAGGGACGTTCGACCAGTTGCTGGTTAGCCCGTTCCGACCGTTCGAGATCATGGCCGGCAAGGCGCTGCCGAGTGTGCTCATCGGCTTCATGCAGGCGACGAACATCCTGCTGGTCGCCCAGCTCTGGTTTCGCATCCCGTTCTCCGGCTCGTTCCTCACGCTCTACGTGGGCCTGACGATGTTCTTGCTGGCGGCGGTGGGGATCGGCCTCTTGCTGTCGTCGATCGCCCTGACCATGCAGCAGGCGATGCTTTACACGTTTATGGTAATGATGCCATGTGCGCTTTTATCTGGGCTGGCTACCCCGGTCAGCAACATGCCCTGGGCCTTGCGGGAGATGACCCGGGCCAACCCGCTGCGGTACGCGATCGACATGGCGGAACGCGTTTATCTGGAGGGGACGGGGCTGCGCCTTCTGATGCCCGATCTCATGCCGCTGGCCGTCATCGCACTCTTGACACTGTCGACGGCCGCCTGGCTCTTCCGCCATCGGGCCGCCTAGGAAGCGGAGGCAGAACGATGTTCGAGGAGACGATCTCGACAAGGAGGAGCGTGTGGTGAGCCGGCCATGCAGCGCCCGATCTCTGGCCGCGCCGGCCCGCCCGAAACTGGCGGCGCTGGCCGTTCTTGCCGCGCTTTTCGCGGGCTGCACGCCGCTCAAGGAATGGGTCCACAACGGCCTGCGCGTCGGGCCGAACTTCCACGAGCCTCCCGTCCAGGTCGCGTCCCGCTGGATCGACGGCGTTGATCCCCGGCTCATTCAGGGCGCCGCCGACGATGGCGAGTGGTGGTCCGTCTTCCAGGATCCGGTGCTCGACTCGTTGATTCAAACGGCCCACATGCGGAACCTTGACCTGAAGTCCGTGGCGACGCGCGTGCTCCAGGCGCAGGCCCAGCGCAATATCGAGGCCGGCAACCTCTTCCCGCAGTCGCAAAACGCCATCGGCGACTATGCTCATGCGCAGATCAGTAGAAACCTCAACATCTTCAACACGCCGCGAGCTGCCTTGCCGTCGAACCTCAACGTCTGGGCGACGGGACTCAACGCGTCGTGGGAGCTGGATATCTGGGGACGCATCCGTCGCTCGATCGAGTCGGCCAATGCCGATCGCGACGCGTCGGTCGAGGCTTACCACGCCGCGTTGGTGACCCTGATCGGCGACGTGGCCACCAGCTACATCCAGATCCGCACGCTCGGGGAGCGGATCACCTACGCCCGCCGCAATGCGGAGATCCAGCGCGGCACGCTCAGCCTGGCCGAGGCCAGGTATCGAGACGGCAAGGCCGCCGCGCTCGACGTGAAGCAGGCCCGGTCGAGCCTGGCCCAGACCGAGGCTTCGATCCCCCCGCTGGAAATCAGTCTGCGGCAGGCGAACAACCGGCTCTGCACGCTGCTGGGCATGCCGCCCCACGATCTGACCCTGGATCTCGGCGAGGGTGAGATACCGACAACGCCCCCCGAAGCGATCGTGGGCATTCCCGCCCAGCTTCTGGAGCGCAGGCCCGACGTCCGCCAGGCCTTGCGCGCGGCGGCAGCGCAGTGCGCCCGGATCGGCGTGGCCGAGGCCGATTTCTATCCCCAGATCGGCGTCACCGGCTTCATCGGCTACGTCGCCAGCGACATCCACAAGCTCTTTGCCGAGAGAAGCCTCACCGGAGTCATCCTGCCCAATTTTTCGTGGAAGATCCTCAACTACGGGCGCGTGCTCAACAACGTGCGCGCCCAGGACGCCCACTTCCGGGAGCTGATTTTCCAGTACCAGCAGACG
>JBMFUH010000234.1:0-3621 GCA_049966735.1 Isosphaeraceae bacterium | reverse complement strand
CGGGCCGGGAGGTCGAGGACGCGCTCGTCGCGTTCCTCCAGTACCAGCTTCAGGCCCGCAGCCTGGAATCGGCCGTGAAGGAGTCGCTGGATTCCGTGCTGCTGGTTCAAGCCCAGTATCGCGTGGGAATTGTCGACTTCAACCGAGTCTTCACGGCCCAGACGCAGCTCGTGAACCTTCAGGACCAGCTTGCGAGCGCCCGGGGAAACATCGCCACGAGCCTCGTCGCCGTCTATCGCTCCCTGGGCGGCGGCTGGCAGGCGCTCGAGTGCGAGGAGCAGCCCGCGGCAATGCGGCACGCGGCGGCCTGCGAAGGGCATTGACGGAGAAGAAGAGGCAATCTCCGGAGATTCCGCCGTCATGTCCCGATTGTCGAATCTCACACGGAGAGGACTTTCGAATCGTTCGATGTTTGCCATGAATCGGACTCTGATGATAAAATAATCCTCGTTCCTTCCTTCATCCACAGCGCGGCCGGGCCGCGACCCAAAGACGGTGCAGGGCCACGGATTGAACACGGATTGAACACGGGTAAAATGTGTGGTTGCCATCGTGGCTCCGCACGCTGGATCACCCGGGGCTGCAACCCCAGAGCTTGCCACGGAATCGCTCGCGAAATCGTGTCCGGCGTACAAGATTCTCGAAGTTAGTCGTACAGCGGGAGACTGACCATGCGTCTCCAGGGTAAGCGTGCCATCGTGACCGGAGGGGCCAGCGGAATCGGCCGGGCGACGGCCGCGCTCTTCGCCAGCGAGGGAGCACGCGTCGTCATCGCCGACATCGATCGTGATACGGGAGTGAAAGCCGCCCAGGACCTTCAGGATCAAGGGCATGACGCCGATTTCCTGACCACCGACACGACCGATCCCGCGGCCGTGGCCGCGCTCGTCGAGCACGCGAAATCGCACATGGGCGGCATCGACGTTCTGGTGAGCAACGCCGGCACCTCGCTGACCGAAGACCTGCTGGAGAGCGAACCGGACCGCTGGGAAGCCGATCTGCGGCTCAACCTGACCAGCCATTACCTCTGCGCCCGGGGGGTGATTCCAGTGATGATCGAGGGGGGCGGAGGATCGCTCGTCACCATGTCGTCGGTGAACGCCCTCTGGTCGATCGGCGAGTTTGGCTACAGCGCGGCCAAGGCCGGCTTGATTCAGTTCACCAAGAACATCGCCGCCACCTACGGACCGCAGGGCATCCGGGCCAACGTGATTTGCCCCGGAACCATCGCCACGGCAAGCGGCGGCGCATACTGGGACCAGAAGGTAGGCGGCAAGGAAAAGCTGCTCAAGTGGTATCCCCTCCGCCGTCTGGGCCGGCCCGAGGATGTTGCCTTCATGGCCCTCTACCTCGCGTCCGACGAGTCCAGCTTTGTCAGCGGCGCCACGCTGGTCATCGACGGCGGCCTCACGGCGGGCTGTCGGCTGTTTGGGGAGCTTTGACATACGGTTGTCTGGCGAGACGACTCTCCCTGGAGACTCACGTTCCCGGTTCATCAAGGATGATTCCCAGTTCGTCGAGCACGGATTTGAGTGTCTCGAGATTGCCGTCCGAAACGACGATGGACGTCGGTCCCAGGCGTTCCTCGATCAGGTCGCGGGTGGCGGGGTGCTGGATCAGGCCGTCGGCCAACTCCGCGGTCGGCGTCGACACGACCAGCATCCGGCGCGCGCTCAGCGTGATGGGCCTCGCCAGGGCCGGTTGGAGCAGAAGTTTCAGGGCAGGGGAGGGGGGCTCACTGGTCCGGCGCGCAAACCAGTCGGTGATCTGCACGGGGGTGATGCCCAGGGACAGCGCTCGGGCCAGGGATGCCGGGCTGACGACGTATCGCCGCACGGCTGCTGCCGCTCCGCCCCGAACCTGCCGCTCGGGCAGTTGGTCCGCGAAGCGCGAGAGTTCCGCATCGATCAGCAGGTCGGATCGCGTCAGGTCGAGCACCAGCGTGACGCCGTCGGGTTCGATGGAAACACACTTCTCCGCTTGAAGGCGATAGTCGCGCGAGCCCTTGCTGCTGATGCGGTCGTTCGGCACCTGCTGGGGGTTCTCGACCAGAAGAAATCTGTCGGCGACCGGGAGAAACGCCTTGGGATCGTTTTCACTCCAGGAGGCAAGGGCGCAGTCGCGTTCCTCCACGGAGTTGAACTCGAGGAGGCTGGCGGCGGTGTAAACGGTGATCTGCTCGCGCCGGCTGGCCCAGCGGCCGATGGCGTCGGGAACAAGACCCGGCAGCGGCCGATGACTGTGCCGCGCCAGGAGGTCGACCATCTGGTCGGGCGAGAGGCCGGCCTCCAGCCCCAGAACGACGGATTCCTGCGACAGTTTCAGCTCGATCGCCGCGCCGATCTTGGTCCACCAGGCAAACCGGCTGAGCCGCCCGACAAGCTGGGGCAAGAGCCCCTGCCGGTAAGCGATGATCTCCAGGTTGGGCTGGACGAAGAGAAAGTGCTCGAAAGGGGGCCGGGGTGGTGGTGGAGGCCCCATCGCCAGCACGTAACGTCCCAGCGGCGTGAGCTGCACCACGGTTCGATCCGCGTCTCTCTCAAGGGCGGCGCGGACGAGTCCCAGAGGGAGCGCGGCGCCCAGGAGCAACGAGCGGAGGACGCGGGGACCGCGCGGGGACCGCGCGGCCGGCGTCTCGGCCTTGCCCCGCGCGCCGGCCCCGCGGCGAGGGAGTGAGAGAGCTGTCGCGGACTCCGATCGAAAACTCAATCGGTCCCACTGCGGATTGCGGGCTTCCAGGTGCTCGGCCAGGTCGTCCAGGGCAACCCACTGGTCGTCTTCCAGGGTGGCCAGCCAGAGGAGCAAAGGGATACGCAGAAACGGCCCCGCCGCGCCGGCGTCCGCTGGCTCGCCGGGGCCGCGTTCCCATTCATGCCAAGAGCGCAATCCGAGCCAGCTCGTGGCGATCATCTGGGGAAGGTGCACGGCGTTGTCGATCCAGAATTCCGGCTCGGCAGCCAGCAACCGTTCTCCCGACGAATCGGCGACGACCAGTCCCACCCGCCGCGCCAGGGCCAGCCAGAGCGCGGGCATTGCCGGTATTGGCTCCAGGGCGTCGCTGCTCGGGCCCGCGAGGATGGGGTCGCCGTCGATCCGCTCCTGGTCTCGCTTGTAAAGCGCTCCCTGCTGGGTTTGACGAAGGGGCTCCAGTCTGATCCGCTGCCAGATCGCCGCCAGCCGGACGATCGGTTCCAGGCCGTCGGACTCGCGGACTTGCACCACTGGGCTGGAGGCTGGAAGCAGTTTCTCGGCGGGGCAGGCGACGCGAATCCCCTGGGTCACCGACGGGTGGAGTCTGCAGCTCGTACCCGGCGAATAAAAGAGATCGGCATCAATGCCGAACCGGATGTCTTCTACTCTTGAGGCGTCATCGCGTGGCACGATGGCGAGGAGCCCGATTTCGAGCAGTTCGAGGAGGGACGACCTGGGTTCCACGCCCAGAGTTGCCAGGCTCTGCCAGAGGCCCGCGACGGGCCACACCGAGGCTTCCGCCAGGGCGAAGAGGCTCAAGACCTGTCGCGGTCCTGAGCCGAGCTCGGCCAGGAGCCTGGCGACTTCGGACGGTGAATCGAGCTGGGCGGTGAGGTCGGCCGCCAGCATGTTCAGCCTGGTCGAGTCGGT
>JBMFUH010000233.1:7428-8563 GCA_049966735.1 Isosphaeraceae bacterium | reverse complement strand
TCGAGAAAAGAATTGACCCGAGCCCATCCCCAAAACTGGGGGAAATGGGCGGGCGAGGCTCAGTAGAAGAAGGCCGCGGCCTCGTCGTAATAGGACAGATCGAGAGATCGGTTGGCGATGGCGTCGGGCGTCAGGGCAACAGCGCTGATATGCCCGTCACGGAAGGTGACGACGGTGCCGAACCGTTGCTGGAGCACGAGCTGGCAGGCCGCCAGTCCCATGCGCGTGGCCAGCACGCGGTCGGCCGCGGTGGGAGGCCCGCCTCGCTGGAGGTGTCCCAGGACCACCCTCCGGGTTTCGATGCCCGTTTCCCTGGTGATGGACTCGGCGATGACTTCGGAGATTCCCCCGAACCGGAGGTTGCCGAACGGGTCGGGAACCAGGTCAAGTGCCAGGGGCTCCTGGTCCGGAAAGCGTGCTCCCTCGGCGACGATGACCAGGCCGAACTTCTTCCCCGACGCGCGGCGTCTGGTGAGCACGCCGATCAGGTGGGGCAAATCAATGGGCACTTCCGGCACCAGGATATAATCAGCCCCCACGGCCATTCCCGAGAAGCAGGCGATCCACCCCGACTGGCGGCCCATGGTCTCGACGACCATGATCCGGCGATGGCTCTCCGCGGTCGTGCGCAGCCGGTCGACGGCCTCGGCAACGACGTTCACGGCGGTGTCGAAGCCGAAGGAGAAGTCGGCCAGGACCATGTCGTTGTCGATGGTCTTGGGGATGCCGACGACGGGGAGTTGAAAGTCGTTGTGCAGGCGGACGCCCACGCCCAGCGTGTCGTCGCCGCCGACGACGATGAGCGCGTCCAGTGCAAGCGCCGTGAAGTTCTCCCGCAATGCGGCCAGGTCGGTTTCCGGGTTCCTGTAGGGATTGGTCCGCGACGATCCGAGAATGGTGCCGCCCAGGCCGACGAGGCCGTCGGTCTCGGCGACCGAGAGCGGCAGGGTGAGATTCCGGACCAGCCCGCGCCAGCCCTCGAGGATGCCGGTGCAGACGCCCCCCGCGCAGGTGATCCGGCGCACCACGGCGCGGATGACCGCGTTCAAACCGGGACAGTCTCCGCCGCCGGTGAGCAGGCCGACATTCATGAAGATGTTCCAATGCCGAGATTGACCCCGGCGACGGTCGCCAT
>JBMFUH010000233.1:0-7418 GCA_049966735.1 Isosphaeraceae bacterium | reverse complement strand
AACGTCACCGTTGATTCGATTAGTTCGAGCCTACCACGCCGAACCGGACCGGGCCAGTGGCCAAGGGCGGTGGAATCTGGTGATTCCGTCTTCATTGAGCGATGAAGGAATTGTCGCTCTTGGCCTGAGGCATGAGCACGCGCTCGACCCAGGTCGTGTCCACGCGGCCCTCGATGAAATCGGCGGCGTGGAGAATCCGCCGGTGCATGGGGATGGTGGTCCTGACCCCCTCGATGGCCAGTTCTTCGAGCGCCCGGCGCATCCGGGCGAAGGCCTCGCGGCGGCTGGGGGCGTGGACGATGAGCTTGCCCAGCAGAGAATCGTAGTTGGGGGGAACCGTGTAACCGGCTTGCACGTGCGAATCCCAGCGGACGCCGGGGCCGCCGGGAACGCGGATGGCGGTGATGCGCCCGGGCGAGGGGCGGAAGTCGTTGTCCGGGTCCTCGGAATTGATCCGGCATTCGATGGCGTGGCCGCGGCTGACGATCTCATCCTGACGCATCGAGAGGGGCTCACCCGCGGCGATCCGGATCTGCTCGCGGACCAGGTCGATGCCGGTGACCATCTCGGTGACGGGGTGTTCGACCTGGATGCGAGCGTTGACCTCGATGAAGTAGAAGCGATTGTCCTCGTCGACCAGGAACTCGCAGGTGCCGGCGTTGACGTAGCCCACGGTCCGGGCCAGGCGGACGGCGGCCTCGCCAAGCTGGCGGCGGACTTCGATGGGGAGGGTCGGGGCGGTCGCCTCCTCGACCAGCTTCTGGTGGCGCCTTTGCAGCGAGCAGTCACGATCCCAGCAGTGCACGATATTGCCGTGGGAATCGGCGAGGATCTGCACCTCGACGTGGCGAGGGCGATCGATGAATTTCTCGAGGTAGACGCTCGGGTTCTTGAATGCGGCCGCCGCCTCGTTACGAGCCATCTGGAGCGACTTGGCCAGGTTCGCCTCGTCCCGGCAGACGCGCATGCCCTTGCCCCCGCCGCCGGCGGCTGCCTTGATGAGTATGGGAAAGCCGATCGATCGCGCCAGGTTGAGGGCCTCGGCGTCGCTGGAGATGGCTCCGGCCGACCCGGGAACGCAGGCCACCTGGGCCGCCGCGGCGATCTCCTTGGCCTCGGTCTTCAGCCCCATCTTGCGAATGGCCTCGTGGGGCGGCCCGATGAATTCAAAATTGCAGCTCCGGCAGATCTCGGCGAACTGAGGATTCTCGCTCAGGAATCCGTAACCGGGATGAATGGCCTGCACGTCGGCGACCTCGGCCGCCGCGATGAGCCTGGGAATATTCAGATAGCTGTCGGTGCTGGGCCCCTTGCCGATGCAGATCGCCCGGTCGGCAAGCTCCAGATAGGGCGCTCCGCGATCAGCCTGGGAATAGACCGCGACCACCTCGATGCCCAGTTCCTTGCAGGCCCGAATGACTCGTAGGGCGATCTCACCACGGTTCGCCACCAGGATCCGTTGAAACATCTCATCGTCTTTCCGTAGTGAGTTGCTCGTTGTCAGTTGTCAGCAAGTGCGGAAGGGACACTCGCAACTCGCAACCAGCAACTCTCAGGCCGGGATCACACGGAAGAGGGGCTGGTCGAACTCAACCGGTTGCCCGTTCTTGACCAGCACCTCGGCGATCGTGCCGGCAACTCCGGCCGGGATATCGGTGAAGACCTTCATGGCCTCGATGATGCAGACCGTGCTTTCCGAGTGGACGACGGACCCGACGGTCACAAAGGGAGGAGCATCCGGCGCACTGGATGAATAATAGGTGCCGACCATGGGGCTCTTGATCACGGCGGTCTGCGTGTCGGCGGCAGCCTCCGGCCGGGATGGCGGCGGGGCGGCATGCTCTCGAGCTGGGGAAGAATACGCGGGACCGGCCGCGGGGGCCGGTTGCTGGGAATGCGGCGAGGCATGCGGAAGATCCGGTCCACCTCGACGCAGCCGGATCTGAACCTGGCCGTCACGGATGTTGAGGTCGGTCAGGTCGTACCGCTTCATCAGCCGGACGAGGTAGTGGATCTTTTCGACGTCCAGTGGCTGACCGGACCCGGGATCATTCTCCGCCATGCCTGCACTCCGCTTCGCCGAATCTGTCAGTTGTCAGTTGTCAGTTGTCAGTTGTCAGCGAGGGCGGGAGGGACACTCGCAACTAGCAACTCTCACAGACAAACCGAATCCAGGGTCCGGGGTAGGTGGGTCAGAATCTCGCAGCCCTCGGAGGTCACCAGGACATCGTCCTCGATGCGGATTCCTCCCCAGTCGGGAAGGTAGATCCCTGGCTCGACCGTGACGATCATGCCCGGCTGCAGGAGGGTCTGGGATTCCTTGCGAAGCCGGGGGGCCTCGTGAATCTCCATGCCCAGCCCGTGGCCGAGTCCGTGGTCAAAAAAACGGCCGAAACCCGCTTCCTCAATGACGGAGCGGGCTTCGGCATCGACGTCAACGGCCTTGACGCCAGGGCGAACCGAGGCAATCGCTCGTTCCTGAGCCTCCAGGACGGTTCGATACACTTTCTCAAATTCTGGAGTGACCTTACCGGTGACCACCACGCGAGTCAAGTCACTTTTGTAGGGGCGGCCGGTTGCTCCCCAGTCGAAGAGGACGAAATCGTCGTCGCCGATTCGTGCGTCGTCGGTCGGCCGCGCGTGCGGCAACGCGGATCGAACTCCGACGGCCACGATGGCGGGAAAGCTGGAACCGGTGGCGCCACACTGCCGCATGCTCCAGTCCAGCAGGTCGGCGACCTCCTTCTCGGTGAGTCCCTCACGCAATTGGCCGCGGACGCTCAGGAACGCTTTCTCAGCGTAATCAATGGCTTCCCGGATCGCCGCGATCTCCTGCTCATCCTTGATCTGCCGCAGCTTCTCCACCTGCTCGGCCGTTGCCACGAGGCTGACATTGGGTAAGGCCTGGCGGAGCTTGTCCCAGTCGGCCACGGTGAGCACGGCCGACTCGAAGCCGAGCCGCCGAACCTCCAGCGCACCCACCGCCTGGACGATCGCCTGATTCATCGTCTGCGTGCTCGGCCGGATGTACGACTCGAGCCCGGGACATTCCTGGGCGATCTGCGTCGTGAACCGGAAATCAGAGAGGATCACGTCCCGCTGCCGACCCACCAGCAACACCGACGAATCGCCCGAAAAGCCGGTCAGGTAGGAGACGTTTGTTTCGGAGCTGACCAGGAGGGCGTCCAGATTCGCGGCAGCGAAGTTCCGACGCAAGCGCTCCCGTCTGTTCAAGATACGGTCCATGCTCGGTCTCCGGGGCAAGGGAGTCACCAACCTCCGCCGTCACCGCCGCCGCCCCAGTCGCCGCCGCCATCACCACCACCCCAGTCTCCTCCGCCCCAGTCGCCGCCCGTATCGCCAGTGCCTGGATCGTCCCACGAGGTTCCCCCGCCGCCGTCATCGTCGCCGCCCACGAACGTCCCGCCAGTCGGCTCATAGGGGGCTTCACCAGGCTGGTAGGAAGCGGCATCGGTATGTTCGGAACCGCCATGACGGCCCGAGAACTGGTCATAGAGCCAGTTGCCCGCCAGGGCGCCGCCCAGTCCGCCGAGCATCCCCGAGAAGAATCCGCCGCCACGTGGAGCACCATAGCCATAGCCTGGGTCCCCAGGGGGACCGCCGTAGCCTGGCCCCATTCCCGGCCGGTTCATTCCACCCACGCCCATGCCGGATTGATATCCGCCGCCGCGGTTGAAGAGCCCTCCCAGAACTCGGAAGAGCACGAGCACTCCAAAGATTCCCAGACCGATCATCAGGAGCGATCCCACCCCGAACTGCGTCGCGTGAGCGCGTGGGTTACGCTGGACGCCGTGTGCAACCACGCCCCGCTGACCGGCCCGTGCCGGCGCCTGGGCCAAGGCGCGGTCGAGGATCGCCGTCGCGTCTTCCAACCCCTTGTCAAACTCCTGGTTCTTGAACCGGGAGACCAACGCGTCACGAACCTCGAGTCGCTTCTGACGGGGCAAGATCGATGCGTACCGATCCTGCACGAGCAACCTGGAAAAGACGTGATCCTTCTTCGATATCAGGAGATAAGCCCCTTCGTAGCCGATCTCGTGTGCTCTTTTCTCGGCAAGCCGCTCAATTGCGGGCCCTGGCTTGCCATCCAGATCGGGAATGGCGTCGATCGTCTCGAAGACGATGGGAATTCCCGTTCTCTTCTCGATCTGATCGAGCCTGGTCTCAACATTCCTCACGGTGGCCGCGCTGAACATCCCCGCGCGATCGCGGATTCCGGCAGCCCCGGCGCGCCGGGGCGACGCAACGGTTGCAAGCACCACCAGAGGCAAAACACGCATCCATTGATGTCGTAACATGGGAAATCGTCCTCGTAAACGTGTCGTTCCTCGAATATCAACAGGACCTGAACGCGGGTGGCATGGCGCACTTAAGCATGATGCCATCTACCACCTGGTCCTGTTTCGTGTACCAGCCGTAGTTGGGAATTCGTTCCTCCTACCGGATTCTCTCATGATACGCGTGGATTTATCGAGAGTGCGAAGATCGCAAGTGGCCAGCCCGGGCGAGGATCATGTCCTCGCAGTTGACAACCTCGAGCTCGATGTTGAAGCGGCCCACGTCGTGGTCTCCTCTGGCTCGCATGGTCTGGCTCCTGTCTGGTCGGTCCGGTGAGCGGGCGGTGCCCACCCTACCCACTTCGCGTTCGGCGGCAAATGGAAAGCCCCTTCGTTCACGAGGGCGAGTCGTCATGCACCCTTTTCAATACCCTTGGGACACTACCGAGAATCGTGTTCCGACACGTTCAGAAGGTGGCGATGTCATCGAAGCGCGTGATCGCGGCGACCTCGGCACACCGCAAGAGAACGCGCGCCCGGTTGCGGCGAATTCCCAGTCGGACGGAGTCGTGGACGTAGACCTCGCGCGAGCCGGGGCTGTCTCGAAAATCGTGCAGATCGGCGTCGCGGAGCTCGAGATAGTGGAAGTCGCAGCCGGTCAGCGTGCCCAGGCAGACGTACGACGAGACGAGGTCGACGACGACGATCTTGCCGAGGAGGCTTTCCAGCAGCGGAGAGTTTTCCGCGGTTTCCATGAGCGTTCGACCCGTCGCAAGAGGAACAAGACGACGACCGGCCCGCGGGTGTCACGGAACCTCGGTTCGCCTTGACGAATTCTAGGGACTGGGCTACGGTCCTGCCACCATTTCAGCGGAATCACGTTCTCCACCGCCGGACCATTTCTTTCTCCTGGCGGCAAGATGGGGCGGTAAATCCTATGTTTACGTCCAGAATGAAATTGTCGATCGTGGCGATTTCCGTCCTCGGTTTTGGCGGATGGACCGCGGCGGAGCCAGGTGGCGAGGGTGCAACCAGCCCCGCATCAGCCAATCCTCCCGCAGCCACTCCAGGGACGCAAACCTCGGCCAAGCAGCCTCAAGTCGTCCTGCTGGCGGATGGCCGGGTCATCATCGGGGTCGTTTCGGAAGAGGATGGAATGGTCATCGTCACCCAGCCGATCGGCGTGATGAGATTCCCCGGCCGGAAGGTCGAAAAGGTCTTCGCGTCGCTCAAGGAGGTCTACGCATACAAGCTCGAGCAATTCCCCGAAAACGACTTCGACGAACGGATCAACCTGGCCAAGTGGTGCCTATCCAAGCACATGGAACCCGAAGCGAGAGAACAACTTGAGGCCATCCTCCAGATGAGCCCCAAGCATCCGGAGGCCAGGGCGATGCTCCTGTCTCTGGACCAGGCCAAGGCGCGCCTGGCGATGCGCCGACGCGACCCGGCCGTGCGGCAGACGGCTGCCGAGGAAGTGCGGCGAGCGCCCGCTGAGCGTCCGGGGGTACTGGATGCTTCCATCTACTCGGGGGCCTTGCGAGGAATGGGCATCCCCAACTATCCGGTCATCTTCGACCTGCCCCAGCCCGTGGCCATGAAGCGGTTCGACGAGTTCGGCCGGTACGTCCATCCCGTGCTTCAGAAGTATTGTGCTCGCTGTCACAACGAGCGTTACGAGGGTTCGTTCCAGCTCATTTCCTTCAAGAACAAGATCGACCGCACTCCGGCCGCGCTGCGGGCCAACCTCGATGCCACGCTCCAGCTCGTCGATCGAGACAACCCGGCGCACAGCGACCTGCTCTCCAGCGCCCTGCGCCCCCACGGCCGGGGGCCGAATCCGCGTCCGATCTTCAAAGGGTCCAACGACGGGGCGTACCAGATCCTGGCAACCTGGATCAATCGACTTCAGTCCAGAAAACCGTCCGGGGAAGTTGTGCCGGCGTCGCTGACCTCCGACCGCGCGGATTCCGGCGAGGCCTTCGCCAGAGATCGCGGAGGGTTGGCCAACGATTCAATCCCCGCCGGCCCTCCTGAGAAACCGTTTGCCACGGGACGGGTCGAGTACAAGTCGCTCCCACCCATGCGGGCGATTCCGGGCCAGCACCGGCTGGTTGCCGACACGAACGCCGATCCGGACGAATTTCCTCTTCCCGTTGCGGCCGGGGAAGGAAGACCGCAGGGCGTCCCCGGCCCTGAGCGGCCACGAGTGCCCCAACCGACTTCCACGCCGACGCCACGAGTGCCCCAACCGACTTCCACACCGACGCTCCCTCCCCTGCCCTCGATGACCTCGGAACCGGCCGCGAACGCACGCGTCAACTCAGCGGCTGGTTTGGACACCGGTTCCGGACAGACGGACACGCCTGGCACCGTATCGAAGAAGCCCAGCAAGCCCATCAAGCTTGACCCGAAGCTGCTCCAGCGCGCGCTTCAGATGAAGAACCAGTATCGCACGCCACCCGGCACCAACCCATGATGCCTGGGCCGCCGACCGCAAGGCTCTGGCGGTACTCGCTCGCCTGACGTAGAGTCAAGGGTGAATGAACCCTTCCCGACGGGCTGAGAGGTCACCGCCATGGCAATCCTCTGGAATGAGCATCGAATGGCGACGGGGGTGAAGGAAGTCGACGATCAACACAAGGAGCTGATCCGTCACCTCAACGAGTTCCACGAGGCCATGGCCCACGGCAAGGGGCAGGCGACGGCGATCAGCCTGCTCACGTTTCTGGCCGACTACACCGAGTCTCACTTCAAATGTGAAGAAGACTGCATGAGGAGGCGCAAGTGCCCGGCCGCCGCCGCCAACCTCGCCGCGCACAACTCCCTCCGACAGCAACTCGCGGAACTGAGAGGACGCATCAAGGACGACAAGCTGACGATCATGGATCTGGTCAAGGTCGAGCAAACGCTCGGGGCTTGGATTCAGGATCACATCTGCACGATCGACGTGCAGCTTCGCGGCTGCAACTAACCGTCCATGGTCCTTTAACCGTCCATGGTCCTTGCGCTCGCTGTCCCTGGTCCTTTCACTCAGCTTCGCCTCGCTGTCCTTAAAGAACAGGCGTGAAACAATTTCCCGGTTTTCGCTGCGGATCGGGTCTCGCTCCTACCCCGGAG
>JBMFUH010000232.1:7196-8610 GCA_049966735.1 Isosphaeraceae bacterium | reverse complement strand
GCGACACGCACCCGTCGGGTAGGTCACGCTCCAACAAGACAAGTCGAAAGAAAAAAAACTCGTCCCCAGCGCGTTGACGATCCTGAAGGGCTCTGATACACTTTTACTTTCTTGCGTGATGGGCGAGGTTTTGGTGAGTCCAAACTCACCTCGTCAGAAGCGTAGCAAGGATTCGGAAGGACAGATCGCGTGGCGGGTTTGAGCAGCGAGCGAATCAGGATCCGGATGGAGGCCTACGACCATACCATCCTCGATCAATCAGCCAAAGATATCGTCGACACCGCCAAGCGCACCGAGGCGATCGTCCATGGGCCGATTCCTCTCCCCACGCGCATCGAGCGTTACACCGTGCTTCGGAGCCCGCACATCGACAAGAAGTCGCGGGAGCAGTTTGAGATCCGGACGCACAAACGGTTGATCGACATCGTTCAGCCGACCAACAAGACGATTGACGCCCTCAACAAGCTGAGCCTGCCGGCTGGGGTGGACATCAAGATCAAGGCCTCCCAGACGGGCGCCTGATCGCTGGTTCCGCTGCACTCTCCGGCAACGCTTGGCGGGTCTCCGGGTTTCCTGGACCGTGTGTGTCTTTTGAGCACACGTTTGTCCGGTTGCGTCGGACGCCTCAATCGGAGAAGCCGCGTGCGGCTCTCCGAGAGACAGCCCCGACGCCAGGGCCGCCGAAATGCCTGGCCGCGACCCTCGCTGAAACCTGACCTTCTTTCCCAGGTTCATCCACGGTCCTCCGCTTTCCGCGGCCCCAGCGCGACGGGGCCACGGCCAGGCCGGCGGAGGAGTATTGCGTACGACAAAGTTGACGGAGTAAGACGATGCAAGTGGGGCTGCTCGGGCGCAAGGTCGGCATGACCCAGATTTTCCAGGAAGACGGAACCTCTGTTCCCGTCACCGTCCTGGAATGCGGTCCGTGCACCGTGCTCCAGGTCCGAACGGAAGAGCGCGACGGCTACCACGCCGTCCAGCTCGGCTTTGGCGACAAGAAGCGGAAAAGCGCCACGATGGCCGAACGAGGCCACGCGAAGAAGGTCAATGCCGAGCCCAAGCGCTATGTCCGCGAGGTCCGGCAAACCGGTCCCTCCGACGTCGCGGAGGGCCAGACCCTGACTGTCACCCTCTTCGAGGGCGTCAAGCGCGTCGATGTCACGGGCACGAGCAAGGGGCGCGGCTATTCGGGCGTCATCAAGCGGCACGGCTTCCGCGGCCTGCGAGCCACCCACGGCGTGAAGCGGATGCACCGGCACCCCGGCTCGTCGGGCCCCAGCGCCGACCCGTCGCGCACGCTCAAGGGGGTGCGCAAGCCCGGCCAGTACGGCAACGTCCGCTCGACGGTCCGCAACCTCGAGGTTGTGAAGATCGATCCGACCAACAATCTGCTCTTGCTCAAGGGGGCCGTTCC
>JBMFUH010000232.1:0-7186 GCA_049966735.1 Isosphaeraceae bacterium | reverse complement strand
CTATTTGACCGTTCGCCAGACGAATAAGGTTTAATGGATTCGTGATCATGTTGACCATCCCCGTTTACAACACCGCCGGCGAACAGGTGGGCCAGGAGTCGATCGACCCGGCCGATTTTGGCGGCGCGATCAACAAGCAACTGCTGCACGAGGTGGTCCTCATGCATCTGGCGGCTCGCCGGGTGGGCACGGTCAACACCCGGGGCCGGGCCGACGTCGCCGGCTCGGGCAAGAAGCTGTTCCGCCAGAAGGGGACGGGCAACGCCCGCGCGGGGGCCAAGCGAACCAACAAGCGCAAGGGGGGCGGCATGGCGTTCGCCCGCCGCAACCGCGACTACCGGTACACCATGCCCAAGAAGGCGGTCCGGGCCGCCATCCGCATGGCTCTGTTGTCCAAGTTCCAGGACAACCAGGCGATCGTCCTCGATGGGCTGAGCCTGGCCCAGCCGCAAACCAAGGTCGTGGCCCAGGCGCTGCGGTCGATCCGCCGCCCCGACCTCACCGAGAACGAGGCCGCGGAGTCCGTGGGAGAATCCAAGACCAAGGCCCGCAAGCGCACCCTCGAAGGCCGCTCCGTCCTCCTGGGCATCCCCGGACATGATCCCGTGCTGCACCGCAGCGCGCGAAACATCGAGGGGGTCGCGGTCGCCCCGGTGGCCGAGTTCAACACGTACGAGATCCTCAAGCGGCGCTATCTGGTGCTCACCCCCGAGGCGCTTCATGCCCTCAAGGAACGGGGCGGGGCCAGGCCAACCGCCGCGGGACCGAAACCTTCCACGGAACCGTCCCCCGCCGCCCCAGCGCCGGCCGGCTCGGAGAACTAAGCCATGGTTACCCTTCGTCGCCCGCCGCAGCGGAGTCACAGCGGTCCGGTGCTGGACCCTTATCAGGTGGTCGTCCGCCCGCTGATCACCGAGAAGGCCACGCACATCTCGGAGCGGCACAACGCGTACACCTTCGAGGTCAACCCTCTGGCGACCAAGACCGACATCAAGGAGGCAATCGAGACCTTGTTCAACGTCAAGGTCCTCGACGTACGGACCCAGAACCGCCGGGGGAAGCTCAGGCGGTACCGTCAGAAGGTCGGACGGATGCGGAACTGGAAAAAGGCGATTGTCTCGCTCCATGAAGCGTACCGGATCGACTTCTATTGATTTGGGAGCGGCGAGTGACGAGTGGCGAGCGGCGAGTGATTGCTGGCCGGTCAGTTGAAACCGGAGACGGCGGTGAGTGGCGACGGGTGCCTTCGTGCGGCTCGTCGGTTTATCCGAGGTACTAG
Source organism: Isosphaeraceae bacterium (assembly GCA_049966735.1). Classification (GTDB taxonomy): domain Bacteria; phylum Planctomycetota; class Planctomycetia; order Isosphaerales; family Isosphaeraceae; genus Aquisphaera. The sequence goes on along the minus strand of JBMFUH010000232.1, from coordinate 5,907 downwards.
ACACAGGAGACGGCGGAGGAGAGTTGGTCGTGGGTGGTTTTTCTCGCCACTCGCCACTCGCCACTCGCCACTGATGCAATGGGTATTCGCACCTACAAACCGACCAGCCCCGGCAGGCGCAACTCCTCGGTGAGTGACTTCGCCGAGCTGACCGACCCGGAAAAGAAGCCGGAGAAGAAGCTGACCGAGCCGCTCAAGAAGACGGGCGGTCGGAACAACCAGGGCGTGATCACGGCGCGGCACCGCGGCGGCGGACACAAGCGGAAATACCGGATCATCGACTTCCGCCGCAATGACCGCGACGGGGCGACCGCCGAGGTCACGCACATCGAGTATGACCCGAACCGGTCCGCCCGGATCGCGCTGGTCGTTTACTCTGATGGAGAGAAACGCTACATCCTGGCGCCCGATGGACTCAAGGCTGGGATGACCGTCTCGAGCGGGCCCGACGCGGAACCGAAACTGGGCAACTGCCTGCCTCTCTCCAAGATTCCCACCGGACTGTCGATCCACAACATCGAGATGCAGCCCGGCGGCGGCGGGAAGCTCTGCCGGTCGGCCGGGGTCGGGGCGACCCTCACCGCCCGCGAAGGCGACTGGGCCCAACTCACCCTCCCATCGGGCGAAGTTCGGCGCATCCCGGCAGCCTGCCGGGCCACGATCGGCATGGTCGGCAATGCCGACCACATGAATATCCGCCTGGGCAAGGCCGGACGCACGCGCTGGCTGGGGCGCAGGCCGCACGTTCGCGGTTCGGCCATGAATCCGGTCGATCATCCGATGGGCGGCGGCGAGGGACGATCCAAGGGGCACACGCCTTGCTCTCCGTCGGGTGTGCTGGCCAAGGGGGGCAAGACCCGCCGCCGCCGCAAGCCGTCCAACAAGGCGATCATCCGTCGTCGCACCAGCGTGCGGTATGGGCAGTTGAAAATCTAGTGGCGAGTGAGGGCTCTATGGCCAGCGTGACGGAGCATCCAACACAGCGAAGGCGGTGAGAGGTGGCCGCGGGTGGTTTTCTCGCCACTCGCCACTCGCCACTCGCCACGAATCGGAGATTTCATATGGGACGTTCGCTCAAGAAAGGACCGTTTGTCGTCGAACGGCTGCTCGAGAAGGTCTTCAAGGCCGACGCATCGGGCAGCCGGGAGCCGATCAAGATCTGGGCGCGGGCCTGCACGATCGTGCCCGAGTTCGTCGGCAAGAACTTCGCCATCCACAACGGCCGCGCCTTCATCAAGCTGTATGTCACCGAGGACATGGTCGGGCACAAGTTTGGCGAATTCGCCCCCACGCGAACCTTCAAGGGGCATGGCGGCAAGGCCTCCAAGGTAGCCAAGAAATAAGCACGCGACGCTTAAGTAAGGTGAGTATCCGGTCATGAGTATCTCGACACGCTCACGCTACAAGGCGACCCACCGTTTCGCCCGGATCTCGGTGCTGAAACTCCGGCCGCTCCTGGACCTGATCCGCGGCAAGTACGCCGACGACGCCCTGGACATCCTCAGGTACATGCCCCACCGCGGCGCCAGGATGATCGAACAGGTCTTGAAAAGCGCCATGGCCAACGCCGAGGACAAGGGGGTGCGCAACGCCGGAGACCTGGTCGTGAGCGACGCCCGGGGCGATGGTGGACCGATGTTCAAGCGGCTCATGCCTCGAGCGCGGGGGATGGCCTATCTGATCCGTCGCCGCAGTTCCCACATCGCGATCGGTCTGGCCGGCCTGGCTGACCTGACCGCCGACGAGGACAAGAGCGATGAGTCGGAAGAATGAGTTGGTGCGGCCAAGCGGCTGGGAGTTGAGTTGAGGCAGGTTGGGCATTCCCGCTCGATCTGCCAGGGGAGATCGTTCCGCGGTTCCACTTAGGGACGCTTTTCTATGGGCCAGAAAGTTCGACCAACCGGGTTTCGCGTGGGCATCATGGAGGACTGGCGGAGTCGCTGGTACGCCTCCAAGCACGAGTTCAGCGACCTGCTCGTCGAAGACTTCAAGATTCGCAAGTTCATCAAGAACAAGTACGGCTTCGCCGGGATCCCCAAGATCGAGATCGAGCGGACCCGCGACGCGGTGACTGTTTTGCTGTCCACGGCGCGGCCCGGTGTGATCATCGGCCGCAAGGGGGCCGAGGTCGAGAAGCTCCAGGAAGAGCTGCAGAACCTCACCGGCCGCCGGATCGAGATCAAGATCGTCGAGGTGGGTCGGCCGGAGATCGACGCGCAACTGATCAGCGAGGACATCGCCGAACAGCTTCAGAAGCGGTCGAGCTTCCGCCGGACCATGAAGCGAGCGCTGGAACAGACCATGGACGGCGGAGCCAAGGGGGTGAAGATCCAGCTCTCGGGACGGCTCGGCGGGGCCGAGATGTCCCGGACCGAGGCGGCCGCGGCCGGCTCGGTTCCGCTGTCCACGCTGCGGGCCAAGATCGACTACGGCTTTGCCGAGGCGAAGACGGCCCAGGGCCATATCGGGATCAAGGTGTGGGTGAACCAGGGTGACTATTTAAAGGTGGAGGCCGGCGATGGCTCTGATGCCCAAGCGGGTCAAGTTCCGAAAAAGCCAAAAAGGCCGCGTAAGAGGTAATGCGAGTCGGGGCAACTACGTGGCCTTCGGCGAGTTTGGCCTGCAAGCGCTTCAGCCGGGCAGGATCAGCGCGCAGACCATCGAGGCCGGCCGCGTCGTGGCCAGCCAGATGGTCAAGGGGGGCGGCAAGCTGTACATCCGCGTCTTTCCCCAGAAGAGCGTCACGGCCATCCCGGCCGAAACGCGAATGGGCAAGGGCAAGGGTGAAATCGAATACTGGGCCGCCGTCGTCAAGCCCGGCACCATCCTCTACGAGATCAGCGGCCTGAGTGAGGAGGTAGCCCGCGAGACCCTGGCTCGCGTGGCCCACAAGATGCCCGTGGCCTGCCGGTTCGTCGGCCGCCGTCCCACGTTCTGAGCGGACGGCACGGCACGGTAAGGAGAGTATCTCATGAGTAAAGCCGCAGAACTTCGCGACCAGACCGACGAGCAGCTCGAGCTGACCTTGAAGGACGTGCAGAACAACCTGTTCCGCCTCCGGCTCCAGAGCGAGACCGAGCGTCTCGAGGCCCCCAGCGAGATCATCAAAGCCAAGCGCGAGATCGCCCGGATCAAGACGATCCTCCGCCTCCGAGAGATCGAGCGGGCCCAGGCGGTCACGACCCCGGCGAGTCCCTGATCCAGAACGTCCCAGCCTCGACGGATTTTTTCCCAAGGACCACTAGCCCAACGCAAGCCACCCTACCATGAGCCTCGAAAGCACACAAAACCCCAGCACGGCGCCCGCCCGCAGGCAACGCAAGACGGAGATCGGCGTCGTCTCGACGGATAAGATGAACAAGACGCGGCGGGTCGTGGTCGAGCGGCTGGTCCCGCACGCCAAGTACGGGAAAATGCTCCGCCGCCGGACCGTCTGCCATGCCCACGACGAGGCCAACGAGTCGCGCAAGGGCGACCTGGTCGAGATCATGGAAACCCGGCCCCTGTCCAAGCTCAAGCGCTGGCGCGTGATCCGGATCGTCCGCAAGGGGGCCCAGCAGGCCCTGGCCGGCGAGGACGAAGGAACGACCAGTTGACAAGAGCCCGCGGCGGACCGCGCGCTACCGAATCGTCAAGACGATGATCAAGCTCACTAGATTGCTGTCATGAAATTATGAATGATCAAGCCAACCGCCCGCGGGCTGCTGGCCTGGAGAGCGCAAGGGTGTCAGTGTCATGATCCAGATGCAAACCCGGCTTGACGTGGCCGATAACACGGGCGCCAAGGAAGTGATGTGTATCAAGGTCCTGGGCGGCAGCGCGTCCCGCTACAAGCGGCGCGTGGCCGGCCTGGGAGATACGATCATCGCCAGCGTCAAGAAAGCCGCTTCCGGCGGCGACGTCAAGGCCGGCGACGTGGTCCGCTGCGTCATCGTCCGGACCCGCAACCAGACCCGGCGGAGCGACGGCTCGTACGTGAAGTTCGACCGCAACGCCGTGGTGCTGATCGACAACGAGAAGAACCCCCGGGGCACGCGCATCTTCGGCGCGATCGCCCGGGAACTGCGTGATCGCCAGTTCATGAAGATCATCAGCCTGGCGGCCGAGGTCGTCTGATGCTGAGAGTTCCTGGTCCTTAGTCCTTGGGGTGAATGACTAATGACCAATGACTAATGACCAATGACAACTAACAACTAGCAATTACCAAGATCATGCATATTCGCAAAGACGACCAGGTTGAAGTGATCGCCGGCGACGACAAGGGAGATCCCACCGATCGCCGGTTTGCCAAGGTGCTCCGCGTGATCCCCTCGACAAACAAGATCGTCGTCGAGGGGGTCAACCGCGTCTACAAGCACATGCGGCCCAGCAACAAGAACCCCCAGGGGGGACGGCTCTCCAAGGAGATGCCGATCGACGTCTCCAACGTCATGTTAGTCTGCCCCAAGTGCAACCGGGGGGTCCGCTTCGGCCACCGGTACACCGACGACGGACAGAAGCAGCGCTACTGCAAGAACTGCGGTCAAAGCCTGGGCAATGTCGGACCGCGCAAGCCGGCCCACGTTAGCCCGGCCAAAAGTAAACCCTGATCGATTTTCTCAATCTCTTTCCCAGACGCCGGCACGACGAGACCAGAGCACGCGCCACGCGGCGGACTTGAAGGACGACGGGAATGGCTCGCCTCCAGGAACTCTACAAGACGGAAATCGCCCAGGCGATGGCCGCGAAATTCAACCTCGACAACCCCATGGCGATCCCCAAGATCGACAAGATCGTGATCAACATGGGGGTCGGCCGCGCCACCCAGGACAAGGCCCTCCTGGAAGCCGCCGCCGACAGCCTGGGCAAGATCACCGGCCAGAAACCGCTGATCACCAAGGCCAAGATGTCCGTCTCCGGATTCCGGCTCCGCGAGGGAAACGACATCGGCTGCAAGGTCACCCTGCGGGGACAGCGGATGTACGAGTTCCTGGACCGCCTGATCTCCATCGCCTTGCCCCGTATTCGTGACTTCCGGGGCGTGAACCCCAATAGCTTCGACGGCCATGGCAACTACAGCCTGGGCCTGGCCGAGCAGGTGGTCTTCCCCGAGATCGACGCCGACAAGATCCAGCACACACAGGGGATGGACATCTCGATCGTGACCACGGCCAAGAGCGACGACCAGGCTCGCGAGCTGCTCCGCCACTTTGGGGTTCCGTTCCGGCAACCCGGAGGACCCGGCGCGGGGAAATGATGATGGAAACAAGCGGCAGAGGAACCAACCCGGCGTCGCGCGACGCCCTGTTTTCCTGGTGAAAAAGGCTGAGCATGTCGACCAAGGCGCAGAAGATCAAGTCGGAGACGCCGCGGAAATTCGCGGTCCAGCATCGCAACCGGTGCCGGCTTTGCGGCCGTCCCCGCGGCTTTTACCGCAAGTTTGGAATCTGCCGGATTTGCTTCCGGGGGCTGGCCAGCAAGGGCCTGATCCCGGGCGTGAAGAAGGCAAGCTGGTAAGTCCATCGGCCCTGTAAGAACCCCCAAGGCCGGGCGAGCGCTGGGTTCGCCAGGCTGCTGCCGGAGAGAAAGTCAACAACCAACGCAGGCCCGGTCCTGCCCGAACCCGATCATTCGTTTGCCTGATTCGCCCCGACGCCCCGACGTGAGCGGCCAAGGCCGCGCTTCTCCGGCTCAAGTCCCGTGAGAACCCCACGTTACCCGCGACGGTTCAGGAAGGCTTCTCCCTCATGATGACCGATCCTATCGCCGACATGCTTACCCGGATCCGCAACGCCGTCCGTATCGAGCGCACGTTCCTCGACATGCCCACGTCGAACATGCGCCGGGGCATCGCCCAGGTGCTCAAAGACGAAGGCTACGTCTGGGACTTCGAAGAACTCGAGACGGTCCCCGCGCGTACCTTGCGCC
>JBMFUH010000231.1:0-8625 GCA_049966735.1 Isosphaeraceae bacterium | reverse complement strand
TATGGTCCGGAAGAGCCGGATTACACCGAGGCGGACACGCGGCCCAACCACCTGCCATGACCATTCATCCCGGCGATATCGTTCGGATCGCCTGGCTCAATTCTCGGGAGGCTTCCAAACCTCCGACCGCTCGCCGCCGAGTTAATGAAGCACCTCATATTGAATAATCATTTTAACATATTAATTAAAGATTAATATTTTTTATGAGCGAGGGAAGCACGCCAGATTCCGCCAGTGCCTGGGAACGGACAAGGCAGCCGCTCGATCGATGATTCGAGCACAATCGGTTTTACCGGTTTTGCGGCATCGAGTGATCCGCTAGAGCGCTTCTCGCTTGTATTGCGCATGGTGCTTTGCGCTTGTCGATGGCGTGCAAGGCCTTCGCTGCCGCTTCAGGCTTGCAGGAGCGGCCTGATTGGTTCACAAGCCTGACGCGCCAGCGAAGGTGATCCCCCTTCGCTTGCTTGGCTACGCGATCGGTTTTGCGCAATGCGACCGTGAGGCGATCTAGGCAAAGCTGCAAAGTCCATCGGTATCATGACACGATGACAGTCCATATCCTGACTCACGGCAATCGCCGACAGGTTGAAAAAAACGCATTGAGCCCCTACTGCTTTCTTGACATTTTCTCAGTTTCTACGCCATCATTGAATGGTCTTGTCACGATATCGTGAGTGTCTCGTTGCTCCTTGGGCGTCGTTGCCTCTCCAACACGCTCGCCCCTGGTGGGTGGAGTGTGGGGTGTTTTGTCTCTGGCCGGTTCCCGCGCAAGCGGTCATGAGGTGATATACTTGGATCATGGGTGAGAGACGAAACGAACTCGGGCGATCGCGGAAGCACTTTGTGCTTGTTTTTGCCGTTAGAGCGGTTTACAGTCGGCTTGCGCACTGATCGAATATCGTAGGGTCCGCTGTGCGGACCAAATGCTCCGGCCGTCTCCCGGCGCGCCGGGACTACGGTGAGCTATCGACCCGAAAAACGCTCTAGAGCGGTTTACCATTGAGTTGCATACGGGCGCGGTACGATTTCCTTCTCCCGTGGGGAGAAGGTATGATCACAACGGTATCCCTTGAAAGCTGTAAGCAACGCATGAGCCAACCGCTCTAGAGCGGTTTGCAGTCGGCTTGCGCACTCATTGAATATCGTAGGGTCCGCTGTGCGGACCAATTGCTCTGGCCGTCGGTCCGCACAGCGGACCCTACGGTGAGCGATCGACCCGAAAACCGCTCTAGATCCTTCATTTTCAGCGGAAGTGTCTCGACTATCTGGCCTGCGTGAGCGCCTGGGGATCGTCAAGCACCAGGTAATGGCCGTGGTCTGAGGAGACGATCAGGACGGATTCATCCCAGTTGCTCCGCGTCTCGACCCAGCGGACGATGGTGCGCACGGCCTCCTCGCCGCTATAGACCGCGCCGACGGCGTTGTCGAGATTGTTCGCGTGAAGCGCGAAGTCGATGTCGCCGGCCTCGACGAAGAGGATAAACGGCTGGTCGTGCGGGGATGACAGCACGGCAAGCGCGGCGCTGGTCATCTGGGCCAGCGTGGGCTGAGCATCAAGCTCGCTCGCCGAGTAGCTTTCGGCGGGGACCGGTGTCTTCGCGCTTCCCAAGCTGGGGGCTGGATCATAGCGGCCGTCGGCCGTGCGAAAGGGGAGATGATCGGCCTTCGAAGAGCCGAAGAAACCGAAGAGGCGGGCGCCCTTTCCCGCCGCCTTGCCCGCGGCGACGAGCAAGGCCTCGCCGCCGCTTGCCCCAGGCTCGGTGTGAACGCAAACGTACTTGCCGCCGTGGTTCACGTCGATGGCCGTCAGGTCGGCAGCGGTCAGGTAGAGGTTGCCCGGCACCGCGTTCTTTCCTTGCCTCTTCAGATCGGAGTCCTTGGCATTGATGCCATGTCCCGTACCGATCACCACGTCGAGACCGGGATGCAGTCGGGCTTGACGGGCCTCCTGCATGATGCCGGGGAGGCCGAGCATGCACCGGGCGATGTCCTGGTAGTCGTCGCGCTCCACGTTCTGAGCGTACATCGCCGCGGGGGACGCATGGCAAAACGGCACGCTGGTCACGGTGCCAACCTTCCAGTCCTGGTCCTGGAGTTCGTGGAAAAGGGTTGGAACGATCCGGTTATCGTCCGCCACGTTCAGCCCGCCGTTGTACGACTTCACGCCGCTGATCATCTCGGCCGCGCTTTGCGCGGAGTCGGTATACGTGTGCATCACCCTGCCGGCCGCGCGGACGCCCGCCTTGTCGGCCTCGCTGGCCGACTGTCCTTTCACGTAACCCGGCGCCCGCGGCCCGAGCGGCCCGAGCGACCAGGGATTGGGCCCGGCGATCTGGGCGTCATACCCTCCACCCAGGTTGTCCGGCGGGATCGTCACCACCTGCCGGTTCACGTCGCGGCTGCTCCTGTCGTGGGTGGGGCTCGTGACCACGAAGCCGTACTGTGCGGAGCCCTCCGCGGTGTAGTCCTGGAAGAAGAGCCCCGAGCCTTTGCCCTCCGTGTACACCTTCCCCGACTTGACGATCGCGGCCGCCTGGGTCGTGGGCCAGTCCAGGCCGTCAAACCAGACGATGAACAGGTGCTTGGCCCCGCGCGCGACGGCGTCCTTCTGGACCCGGTAGAGATCGCTCTGGTCGGCGTAGACCGCCTGGTCGTTCACGGTGTGGGCCGGTACCACGCCATAGACGGCCTTCACTTTCTCGGCGTGGCGATAGCGGCTGTTTTCCCCGGTGACGCTGTGCAGGTCTGCCTTCCGCCCGAACACATACACGGGAACCAGGCGGTTCGAGTGACTGGCATGGTTGGAGAAGATGCTCGACGGCCCTTGAGAACCGAAGTGGTAGACGCGGGACTCTGTTTCGCCCGGGGTGATAACGTACCGCGTCTGAAGGTCCTTGAGACGGTCGAGCGCGGCAATTCCCGGCGGGGCCTGGGCGAGCGCCCGTCCCGAATAGCTTGCCCCCGCGATCAGCACGAGAACCGGCCAGATCCCGGTTCGATGGCTCTTGAACTGTACGGACCCGGAACGGCCGGACGACATGCGCCGGGAAAGCAGGGAAGCCATGATCAATCGATCCTCCAAGTCTGGAAACTCAACCGTAGAGCCTGTTCGCCTTGCCGTAGGTGCCACTCGATTGTAGGGTCGGTTTTCGCATCAAGCCACGTTTTTCTTCCCGAGATCGCGGCGACCGGTGCCGGGTTGGCTTGCGGCTTGATCACGGGCAGAATAGGTAAAACAGACCGTTCAGGCGGATGCGGCCGGTTATCCACGACGGACCGGCCCGGGGCGCGAGAGTGGAGGTGAGCTGGTGTACCGCAACGTGCTGGCGATCGTCCTGGCGGGGGGCCGGGGCACGCGGCTCGAACCCTTGACGCGCGATCGGGCCAAGCCGGCGGTCCCGTTCGGCGGACTCTACCGGATCATCGACTTCACCCTCTCCAACTGCATCAACTCCGATCTCCGGAAGATCCTGGTCCTGACCCAGTACAAGGCCGACAGCCTGAACCGTCACATCGACCAGGGCTGGAAATTCCTCTGCCGCGAGCTGGGCGAATACATCGAGGTGATCCCGCCCCAGCAGCGGATCGCCGAGATGTGGTACCAGGGGACCGCCGACGCCATCTACCAGAACGTCTACACCATCGAGAAGGCCCGTCCCCGCGATACCCTGATCCTTGCCGGTGATCATATTTACAAGATGAACTACGCCCGGATGATCGATTTCCACCGCGACAACCAGGCGGACCTGACGGTGGCCTGCCTGCCGGTCGCGCGTGGGCTGGCCCGCGATTTCGGCGTCGTCGGCACGGACAGCGCCGGACGGGTCACCAGCTTCGTCGAGAAGCCGGACAGCCCTCCGCCCCTGCCGGGCCAGCCCGGCCTGGCTCTGGCTTCCATGGGCATCTATATCTTCAAGACGGTCGTCATGTACGAGCAGCTCTTCCAGGACGCCGCCCGCAAAGAGGCCAGCAGGCACGACTTCGGCCAGGACGTGATCCCGGCCATGCTGGCCGCGAACATGCGGATCCTTGCCTATCCCTTCCGCGATGAGAACCGCAAGACGGCCGCATACTGGCGCGATGTGGGCACGCTGGACGCCTACTACCAGGCCAACATGGACCTGATCGCGATCGAGCCGATCTTGAACCTCTACGACCAGGAGTGGCCCATCCACACCTACTTTCGGCCGTCTCCTCCTCCCAAGTTCGTGCACACCGACCCGGATCGCCGGGGCGCCGCGTTTAACTCGATTGTCTGCCAGGGGGCGATCGTCTCGGGTGGCCAGGTCTTCCGGAGCATCATTTCGCCCGACGTCCGGGTCAACAGCTACGCGCTGGTTGAAGACTCGATCCTCTTCGACGGCATCGACGTCGGCCGCCGGGCCCGCATTCGCCGCGCGATCATCGACAAGCACGTGAAAATCCCCGCCGGCTTCGAGATCGGCTGGAACCACGACCTGGACAGGAGCCGCGGCCTGACCGTCACCCCCGAGGGCCTCACCGTCGTCGCCAAGGGCGAAGAGCTGGAGAGGTTCGTATGAGATCAACAGCCATGAATGAGCGTCTCCTGTCACGGCGGTCGACCCCGGTTGCTCTCCCGCCCGACCCGATCATGCGTGGCAAGCCGCCCGGTTTCTCACATTTCCTCCTCCCTCTTTTCCTGATCGTGGCGACTCACACAATGGCCGGCGAACCCGTGCCTGGCCGCGCGGCCGCTCGTGGGATGGCCGTGATCGGCCCCGAGCGGTTTCACCAGGCAATCAAGCCGTTTCTGGCCCACACGAACAAAGAGCGCCCGACCGAGTGGGTATCGCTGGAATCGATTTTCACGTCCACCTCGGGGGCCGACCATCCCGAACGCCTCAAACGCTGGCTCTACCGGGGCTGGAAGGAGCGAGGGCTCCGCTACGTCTTGCTGGTCGGCGATGCCGATCTTGTGCCCGTGCGGTACATGGTGCTGGACCGGATCACGCCCCCAGCGTTTGACTACGCGTTCTACCCCTCGGACCTCTACTATGCCGATATCGCCCGCCGCGAGGGGAGCTTTGACGACTGGAACGCCCGCAAGGATGATTCCCCTGCCGGCTACCACGCGCCTCCGCCTCCGCCCGCGCCCTACGCGCGGGGGAAAGACAACCAGACGGGGCTCGGCGAACGGATGGTTCGGGGCGGGCCCGCCGGCGCACTGGCCTACATCGGCTGCAACACCGGAGGACAGCCTTGCGCGCTGACCCTGGTCGACGGATTCGTTCGGGCCCTCCACGACCTGTCCGAGCCGACACTCGGTGAATGCTGGGTCCGTTCCATCGATCATGACTTTCATGCCGAGCATCTCGATACGATCAGGCCTGATGAAGGCTGGCATCCTCCCAGTATCTTCTTCCAGGGGATGAAATACATGGTCTTGGGCGATCCGGCCCGGCGGCTGCCTCCACCCGTCAAGCGCTGATCCTCAGCTCTCGGCCGTTCGCCGGAGGATCAGGAGCGACCGCGGTCCGATCGACCAGCGCCGGGTTGGGGCAGCGGAAGGCTGGTCGGCGGGAACGTGGGCGGATGTCGTCTCGACCTGGGCGGCGGTCCTGCCGTAATTCGCCAGCACGAGGTGCAGCTGGCGGTTGGCGAAGGCCGAGGCCACGACGCCCTGCGGCAACGGTGCCGTGAAGAGGCTGGAGTCCTTGATTTCGAGCCAGGCCCAGGTGCCGTCTTCGACCAAGGGCAAGTAACGCTTGAGCCATCGAGCATGGGTTGGTCGCGTCTCGGCGCGGCCCGGGACGCTGTCCCAGCCGCCGTAGGTGTAGGGCCCGTCGGGATGCGTCTTGAGAAACGCCTCGACCGCCCGGCACCGCTTCACCCAGAAGTCGTTCTCGCCGCCGGGATAGACGACGCCCGGCACGCGGGCCCGCTCGCCGGTCCACGGGCGGCCGGCCTGGAGCAGGGGAAACTGCATGTAGGGGATCGCGTGCAGGTAAGGCTCATCGTCGTCCTCGATCTTCGTGAACGTCATGTCGAGGCAGGGCACGACGTAGGGCGGGTGGTTCTTGACCGCCTCGCGCAGGCCGTCGACGTCGCGCACGCTCTCGCCGACCCAGAGGTAGTCGTAGACCCGGGCGCCACGGGTCTGGGGAGCGTTGGCCACGTCGCAATGCAGCTTGAAGACGCCGCCGCGGCGCTGGACCTCGGCGTAGAGCAGCTCGAGCAGGTCGGCAACCGCCCCGTCATAGCTCGGCGTCTCCTCGAAGGCGAGCACCTCATCCTTGGCGGGAGTCTTCGGGCGAGAGGCCGTGTTGGGCAGGTAGCCCCAGTCGTCGTACAGGCCGTCAAGGCCGTAATCGTCGAGCAGGCGGACCGCGTGGGGCAGCAGGTACGCCCGCCAGCCCGGGCTCGCCGGCGCGCAGCGGACCATGTCCCAGTAGCCCACGGTCACGCCGTCCCCTTTTCTGTACCACTCAGGCTTGAGGTCGGGGTCCTTGTACTGAAAGTAACCAGTCGAAAGGTAGGTGATGACCTTGATTCCGCGGCGGTGCGCCATCGTCACGAACCTGCGTAAGCCCTCGGGATTGAGCGGCGTGTGCTTGCCGCCGCCAAAAAGCCGCAGCGAGTCGTTCGACTCGTCGAAGAGTTGGATGAGCTGGATGCCGTGGTCGCGCAGGCGGTCCAGCTCCTGCTCGTCGTAGGCGTCGGGGTCCCAGGGCTTGACGCAAGGATACTCGCCCAGGTTGTAAGCGCACTGGGCCGGCAGGTAATTGGTGATGAGGTGCTTGCGCATGCATTGGCGAATTGCCCGCGTGCAGCCGCCGATGTTCTGGAGCCGCCGGCGGTGGTCCTCGGCCATGTAGCTTTTCAGGACCGCCGGCGCATCGGACCTGACGGCGGAGACCTCGACCGTCGTTGCCGACGCGGCCGCGGGAGAAGTCAGTGCGCCCGCCGCGACGCCTAGAGCGCCCGTCTGAAGGAAACCTCGCCGGTGCATCGTCTGTTCTCCAAACCGTGGCAAGCACGCCCGTCGTACTTGCCGCTCGACCCTCATCGAATCAGCCCGCAAAATAACACCCCGAAGGCCGGCAGGCAACTGGCGATCAATCCCACAACCAGGAGGACGGGAGGTACAGGAGAGTGGAACGCGAACACGCAAATATTCATAGTTAGATATATTATATAATATATATTAACTGTTCAATTACCACCAGATTTAACAAAGAACCCGCCGAAACGCGACCTGATGGCGCACTCGCTCGAGAGCATCCGCGCCGGCTTGACTCGCCTCATTCAAGCACAGCATAATGTTCACTCGCTTTCTTTTGTTCCTCGTTGCCCGGGCTGCGGTCCGGTAACACCAGAGCTGAATCCACAACCATGACCCAGATCATCTCGCAAGACAAGCCGGCGGGGAGCACCCGGATCAACTGTCCGTCATGCGGGGAGCTTGACGTCCCTGCCGAGATCATCCAGCACGTGGAAAACGTGACGGAGGCCTTCGTCCTCAAGATGGCCAGTCACACCACCTGGTGGGTCGTCCGCGGTGGTTGCAAGGCCCGGCTCTTCTCGAAGCTTCCCGGCCCCGAGCTGCGCCAGCGCACGCCCGATGAGCTGGTCGGCTTCGTGGTTCCCCGTGTCTCGTTGATCCATCAGTTCCTCGCGGTCGCGTCGGTCGTCCTCGCTATCACGCCGTTTGTGGGCATCTGGATGGGACTCATCGCCTACCTCGTGAACCGAAAGTCCCCGGGCTGGACGCGAGTGATGAGCAAGGTCGGGCTCTGGCTGACGGGCATCCTCCACCTGGGACTCATTCTGATCATGCTCTTCGCGCCCCGGTGAGCGGCAAGGAACAGGAGACTTTCGGTGTCGGTCCACTTTGGGGATGGAAGGTGGACTTGTGCCGAGAATCGCCGCCTTCACTTCGCGGGGCGACGCGAGTCCAGCAGCTTGTCGAGCCGCCCGATCGTGCTCTTGAGCTGCTTGAGACGATCGGCCCGCTTTTCCTTGGGGGCATGGATGTAATCCTTCAGGTTCTCCCCTGCGGTGACAAGGAGATCGACCGGTTCGTCGCCAACGCTCCGCCAAATCAGGCCGACTGGTCCTCATGTTCCCGGCCACGGCCACGCCGTCGGCCATCGTCGTCTCGATTTGAGCCATGGCTCTTTTCAAGCAGGCCAGGCGCGAAAGCCCGACCCGCGAGGACGTGCGCCGAGTCGCCATCTGCCTATTCTAGCCGCGAATCGGATCGTGGAAAGAAATGCCGGGCGGCGGAAACCCTGAAAACTCGCGCAGGTAAGCGGTAAACTATCAATGGGGCAATCCCTCATTCCTCATTGGCAATTCGGAGACAGATTGATTTCCGCCGAGACTCTCTCGTCAATCCGGGGGTGGCACCATCCACCTCTGCATGGGAGGTAAATTAGCGCTGTCGGCGAACAAGACTTGCCGGTGGCGCGAAGGGGAGACGAGACGATGGCACCTAATAAATTGCGGAAAAAATTCGACAAGATCACGGAATGTCACACTCTTGGGCGAGGATCCCCTGACTGTGAGGAGACGGACCAGGCCATGTCACACAATGTCACACTTTGGGACGGTGGTCCTGGCGGAGATCTCGCCAAGACGCAAAGCTCGCAAAGATCCATGCGT
>JBMFUH010000230.1:0-8634 GCA_049966735.1 Isosphaeraceae bacterium | reverse complement strand
GGCGCGGGGAACCACGGACTGGCTGGGGCAAGTCCGCATTGATCTCTCCGGAGTGAAGAACCTGGACCGGATGACCAACACGCCGGACCCGCGCGATTTCTACCGGGTGACGCGTGCGGTGTTGATGCCGTCGGTCTGGGTGGAGAACGGCGGACTGGTGGCGCGCGAGTCGCTGGCCAATGGAATTCCGGTCCTGGCCAGCGACCGGGGCGGCTTGCCCGAGACCTTGGGCGAATCAGGCTTCGTGTTCACCTTGCCGGTCCAGTGCACGCCGCAAAGCGGCTACGTGCCGACCGCGCGGGAGGTCGCGCCCTGGGTAGCGACCGTTGAGCGGCTCTGGGACGACCCGGCCTGGGAAGCCAAGCATTCCGCTCTGGCCCTGGCAGCGGCCCAGGAATGGGACCCATCCCGCCTCACCGATCGCTATCTGGACTTCTTTATTCGGCTGGTTCGTGGATATATATACTTACGAATGCGGATAAGGGGACGGGAGCAACCAGATTCAGGAGGTTCATCATGAGCGAGACCCACCACCCTCACTACCCTCACTGGTCGGGCGAGACCACGACGTTCACCTACGACCCGGAAGGCCAACTGGTCTCGGTCGAGGCGTCCACGCCGCCGGGGTCGTCGTGGGAACACGATGAGGCGAAGCGTGTCTTCCGAATCACCTTCCCCGACGGCAAGGTCATCGAGTTCCACGACCGAGCCCAGCGCTTCCTGGTCGTCGCGCCCGACCCGCAGACGGACAAGCTGGTTCCGGTGCTGTCGTGGGGAGTGCCCAAGATCATGTATCTGTGCCGGGAGGTGGGGTTGTAGTGGGCGGGTGACGAGTGGCGAGTGGACCGCAGACAATGGGCTTCATCTAACGTCTGGTCGTGGGTCGGGGGGGAATAAACATGATTGCGGCTTCCATCATCATCCCCTGCTGCAACCAGCTTGAGTTCACCCGGCACTGCCTGCGGGCGCTCTTCCGGCATACCAGGCCGGCGTTCGAGCTGATCGTCATTGATAACGGCTCGACCGACGGGACCGGAGCATACCTGGCTGGGGTGCAGGATGCTTCGGGCGGGCCGGTCACGGTCATCAGCAATACGAGGAACATGGGCTTCCCGGCAGCGGTCAACCAGGGGCTGCGCGTGGCGCGAGGGCAGTACCTGGTGCTCCTGAACAACGACGCGGTAGTCACCGACGGCTGGCTGGATCAGCTCATCGCGCTGGTGGAGATGAAGGCGGGTTCAACCACGGAAAGCACGGAAGACACGGAAAGGGAACGGCGGACGGAAGGAACCACGAATCTGACGAATGGGAATGGTAGAGAGGGGCGAGAGACGAGGATCGGTCTGGTCGGGCCGATGTCCAATTATGCGTCGCCGCCGCAACTCGTTGAGAATGTGCCGTACCAGGATCTGGAGGAGATGCATGCCTTCGCGCGGGGCTGGCGCGAGGAGCATCGGGGGCAGTGGTTCACGGTGGGCAAGCTTTCCGGGTTCTGCCTGCTCATGAAACGGGCGGTTTATGAGACCATCGGCGGGCTCGATGAGCGGTTCGGCCTGAGGTTCTTCGATGACGATGATCTGGCCATTCGGGTGAGGCGGGCCGGGTTCGAGATGGCCGTCGCGCATGACCTGTTCATCCACCACTTCGGCAGCCGGACGTTCCAGGGCAGTGGCATCGATGCGGAAAGGCTCCTCCAGGAGAACGGGCGGAAGTTCGCGGAGAAGTGGGGGATGGCCACGGAAGGGCGTGCGGTAAGGCTCAGGGCGTGGGACGGACAACCGCGGTTGACGTCAAGACAGAATGAGCCACAGATGAACACGGATGAACACGGATGGGATTCTGAGACCAGGGCGGGCGATGCTGCCCCGGCGCTGCACGCGGCCGGGCCCGATTCTCTTTCTGATCCGTGTTCGATCCGTGTTTCATCAGTGGCTCGAGAATCCTCGACGGGCAAGGCCAAGGTCTCGCTCACGATGATCGTCCGGGACGAGGAGAACACCCTTCCAGCCTGCTTGAATTCGGCGCGCGGCCTGTTCGATGAGGTCGTGGTGGTCGATACGGGCTCCCAGGACCGGACGCGGGAGATCGCCGGGGAATTTGGCGCGCGGGTCTTCGATTTCGTCTGGGTCGATGATTTCGCGGCGGCTCGCAACGCGGCGCTCGCTAGGGCCACCGGAGATTATGCCTTCTGGCTCGACGCCGATGATGTGATCGATCCACCGGAACGGGAGAAGTTGCAGAGGTTGTTGGAGAGCTTGCAGTCCAGTCAGGGCGACGGTGGGCGGTGCCCACCCTACGGATATGTCCTGCGGTGCTCCTGCGATCCGGGGCCGAACGGCGACGGCGGACAGACAGTTGTGGACCATATTCGACTCTTTCCACTCCGTGAGGATGTGCGTTGGAGCTACCGCGTCCACGAGCAGATTTTGCCGGCCTTGCGTCGGGTGAATGTGCCGGTGAAGTGGACTGATATCACGATCCGACACACAGGATACACCGATCGCGCGCTGCGGGAACGGAAGCTCCAGCGCGACTCCAAGATCCTGGAGGGTGAGCTGTCGGAGCGGCCGGGCGATCCGTTCACGCTGTTCAACCTGGGCTCGATCGCCGTCGAGCGGCAGGATTGGTCCAGGGCGCTGGACTATCTCCGGCGCAGCCTGTCCGGCTCCGCCCCGACCGATTCGATCACGCGCAAGCTCTTCGCCCTGATCGCCCGCTGCCACCAGATGCTGGGCGATCTTCCCGGTGCGCTGGCCGTTTGCGCCGAGGGCCTGTCGTTCGATCCCGATGACGCGGAGCTGCTCTTCAGAAAGGCCATCACGCACCGCAGGGCCGGGCAGCCCGTCGAGGCCGAGGCCACGTTCCGGCGCATCTTGACCCTCAAGCGTCCCGAGCAGTTTTGCAGCGTGGACCAGGGCATCTACGGCCATCTGACCCTGCGCAACCTCGCCGCGCTGGCCGAGGAGCGGGGCGATCGCGCCGAGGTCCAGCGCCTCTGGAAATCCATCCTGGAGGAATGCCCTGGCGATGCGGAAGCGGCCGCGAAGCTGGCCGGGTGAGCCGTTTCCGGTCCACGAGGCTGGGAATTAACCCCCCCGGTTTTCGCCTCCGATCGAGCTCTCCGGGGCCAAGGAAACGATTCCGACATCTTCGTTTTCAAGATCAGGAAGCTATTTCCGTCGCGTTCCTCTGGAGGCGGCTCCCATGGAGGTGTAAGCCTCCTGGCGAGCCCCTGGAGGGCAGGCTCAGCAGCAGCTTCGCCTTCGCGCTACGATTGACTGCGCCCGCGTGCGTCACCGCGCGGACGGGCCGTTCTCGGGGAGGACGCCCTCGGCGACGGCCTGGAAGAACTTGGTCGACCATTCGGCATACCGCGGCCCACCCGTCTTCCGGATCTGGGTCACGACCAGTTCGTTCTCGAGGTCGGCCAGGAAAATGCACGCCGAGAACGAACCGTGCCCGACGGTGCGGGCGCTGAAGATGAGGTCCCGCGGGTTCGTGGACTCGGCCTTCGCTCCGGGTTTGAGCGGACGGATCCAGTGCATGCCGATGCCCTCTTCCTGGCTCACTCCTGGGTAGCGGCGGCCCAGCGGCTCGGGAAGCAAACGAGCGAACGTCTCCGGAGACACGTACTCGAGCGAGCCGTAGGATCCTCGGTTGACCAACAACTGAGCGAGGACCGCGAGTTCCCGGGCGTTGAACCGGGCCCCGCTGGAGGCGAGGTCCATCGGAACATCGCCCAGCCCCAGCGGCTGGAAGAGGTGCTCCCGGTAGAGATGAAAGGCTGTGCGGCCGGTCACGATCTCCATCGCCTTGGCCGTCAGGTCAAAGCCCATGCCGCTATACTGATAGGTCTTGCCCGGTTCGTTCACGTCGATGCCATTGAGAATGATGTTCTCGAGATAGGGATTCCGCACGCCCCCCCAGTCGCCGTGCCCGGCCAGACCGCTCATGTGCGTCAGGCACTGACGGAAGGTCGGCACGTGTGGACTTCCCTGGGGATAATCGGGAAACACTGTCGCCACCGAGTCATCCAGTCCGATCAGACCCTGGTCGAGGAACTGACTGAAGAGGATGGCAGTGACCGTCTTGGTGATGGAGAAAACATCCCAGCGAAAATCCAATCCGAGTGGTTTCTTGTCGGCATCGAGCCCGTATGCCTCGTGACACACGATGACCCCGTGCCGGGCGACGAGGGTGACGAAAGGCTCTCCGGAGTCCCGGGCCCAGCCCTGACAGACGTCTCGTATCCGGGTCGCCGCGTCCGGGCGCATGCCCGCCTCGCCTGGAGAGCCTTCGCGCAGCACGGGAGCGGGCCGAGTCCGCCCGCGCGAGGGTTTGAGCTGGCGAACCTTGTCCTTGAGTCGCTGGACCTTGAGCTTGAGCGCGAGGTGATAGTCTTCATTGAGCACCGCGAACGACTCGGTCGAGAGCGCGGGCCGCGAGAGCGGCTTGGCTTCCATGAGCCCGGCGAACAGGATCACGCCCGCCTCCTCGTCGTTGACTGCCCTGAACAGCAGGTCTTTAGGGACCTTGGACACTTCGGCCTCGTGCTCGCGCCATGCCTGGTTCGCATGGGAGCCGACCAATTGCGGAAAGGAGATCGAGAAGTCGGGGGGGAAAAGAAAGAAGAGAAACAGAGGCGGTCGGCAGTAGCAGGTCATGGCCCGGCGCAGGGGCGTGCCATTGGGAGCGGTTGCACTGATGAGCGCGCCCCACCGTCCTGGTTTTGAAGGTTTGGCCGACTCGTTCAGTTCGGCGTCAAACCAGCGGACCTGCAACGAGCCGTCACCGCCCAGGCGGCGGACCTCATCGACGTCTCTCCAGATGATGCGCGGCGGATCTCCCGGATTGAAGATCCGCGTGAGCGGGCGGGCCGTGATCAGCTCCTGGTCTTGAAACCGTCGCCGCTCGTCCCGCTTGCGTTTCATCTCGGCATCCTGGCGAGCTTGCTCCGGACGCGGAGCCGGCCGTGATCCGGGTGTGCCCTGGGGCTGGGCCGGCCGAGCAGCCGGGCAGGCCGTCAGCACGATTCCCGTGATCACCGGGACCAGGGAACGTCGGACCACGTTAAGACGAATTTGCATGGTTTCTCTCCAAGCAAAGGGCGTATCGCCTCCTGCGACGATTTACCGGGGGCGGGGCGGCCTATCCTCACCCCTGCTGGCTGCGGCCTCCAGACCACGGCTCTCGCCAGTGCCGGCGGACGCGCTGTTCCAGTTCTTTCCGCACCAGCGTCTTCAGCGGCGCGAGTTGCGCCTTGATCTTGTCATTCTCCTCGTCGGTGAGCTTGCGCGTTGCGGCCACGGCCGCCAGCGCCTGGAGCGCGTCGAAATCCGCCTCGGTCGACTTCCGCCGCAGCAGACCTTTCCAGGTCGCGAGGATCTGGCTTGTCAGCCGCCCCAGAGCCTGGTCGAACTCGGCTTGTTCCTCATCCGTCAGCCTTCGAACCAGGGCGGTCTGGGCGATCGCCAGCGCGCGGTGATAAGACGGTCCCGTCACACCGCTGCCGAGCAACACTCTGTTTTCCGGGATCTGGAGCGCCTGAATGACCACGCGGGGATCGACTCTTCGTTCGCCCAGTAGGGAGACGATGCGAAGCGACCGATTGATCGTGTCATATCTCAATCGTTCCAGAAGCTCGATCCGCTCTCTGCCCTCCCGACGCTCGGGGGCCTCGCGGCGATCGGCGGCCACCTGAGCCAATCCGCTGGCCAGAATGACGATGGTCCCCACCAGGCCCGCGGTCAATGCCGGGGGGCGGGAAATATTTCGCAAGAAGGCGCGGTCCGCCAGGCCGAGTATCAGGCCAACCAGGACGCCACAGGCATGTCCCCAGTTGTCGATGTATCCCCAGAAGACAACGCCCAGGAGAGCAGTAATGCCTAGCGTGTAGAGCATGGGCCACAGCAGTTCCCTTTCCCGCGAACTATGCGAGCGCAAACCAACTACGGCACAAAGACCAACGAACCCCATGATGGCTACCGATCCTCCTCCGGAATGTGTGAGCGGATCGGCGGAGATCGCGTGCCGAATCATCACCGAGAGAAGATTTCCGACTCCTCCGGTTAGCGCGAAGATGAGGATGAATTGGGCCGTTCCGTACCACATCTCGAGCAGCATCCCCAGCAAGACGAGTCCGAAGAGATTCGAGCCGAGATGAATCAGGCTGTAATGCACGAAGTTGCAGGTGATGAGCCTCCAGACCTGTCCCATATACAACTCCCGGACCGTGAGATCACCGAAGCGGTGGCCAACGCCCATCCCCAGAACAAAAAACCGACTCCAGGTCGGCGCGGGACCAGACCGGACCCAGTCCGCGGTCATCGCGACAAATACGGCAATCCAGGCGACCGAGAGGAAGGCGGTTGCCGGATAGTCCTTGATTTCCCGGGCCACGGTGCGAAGGGTCATGCGAGTCTCGAATCGGAGGATCGTGGGTTGGTGGAGTCAGGCGCGGAGGGAACAGGGAGAGGAGGGCGATCTCATTGGTCCCACTCATCTCGCGGCAAACGGACCATCAGGTCGGACACGGCCGAGCGGGGGCTCTTCTCCTCGAAGAGAACCTGGTGCAATTCTGCCGTGATGGGCATGTCGATTCCGCGGTTCAAGGCCAGGGCATGCACGCTCCGCGTGGTCGGCACCCCCTCGGCGACGTTGACCATCCCCTCGAGGATCTGCTCGAGTCGTTCTCCCCGGCCGATCCGTTGCCCGACCGACCGGTTCCTGCCAAAGGGACTGTAACAGGTCGTTACCAGATCGCCGATACCAGCCAGGCCGTAGAAGGTTGTCTGTCGGCCCCCCAGGGCGACGCCCAGCCGGGTGATCTCGACCAGCCCCCTTGTCAAAAGCGCGGCCTTGGCGTTGTCGCCGAAGCCCAGGCCGTCGCAGACGCCCGCGGCGATTCCCGTGATGTTCTTCAAGGCGCCCGCCAGCTCCACGCCGATCGCGTCGGGATTGGTGTAAACCCGGAAAGCCTCGTGGCTCAGGCCCTCCTGCACGGCCCGGTTCAACTCGGGCGATGAGCCGGCGACGACCACCGAGGCCGGCAAGCCGCGAGCAATCTCCTCGGCGTGGCTGGGACCGCTGAGAACGGCGACCGGACGAACTCCCAGCGTTTCGACGATAATCTGGCTGGGCCGGTCGAATGTCCCGTTCTCGATTCCCTTGACCACGCTCAGGAAGGGAACCTCCGCGGGAACGCAATCGGCCACCGAGCGGAGGACCGAGCGGAGAAACGTGCTGGGAACGGCGGCGACGATCAGCTCGGCACCGTCGAGCGCCTCCCCCGCGGAGCCGGTGATGACAATCTCGCGGGGGATGTGGATGCCGGGCAGGTGGCGATGATTGTACCGGGACTGAGCCAGTTCACCGGCGTGTTCCGGCGACCGCGACCAGAGCCGCACTCGCGCGCTCGATTCGTGGAAGAGCAAGGCCAGCGCCGTGCCCATGCCGCCGGCGCCCAGGATCGCAATCCGTTTCATGATTCGTTACTTGATCGTTTGCATCAGCGATAGTCCGCCGCAAGGCGGGGAAACCATTATTATAGGCAAGATCCGGTCGAGGCGTTACAAAACATTGGAGGTCTGCCCTCCCTGCCGGAAGACCTGAATCGGAGACGGAATGTTCCATGGAATCGACGCCCAATCAGCCCGGAGAACCCCTGCGCGTGGATCGACGCCGGCTCCTGATCAGCTTGGGAGGGATCTGCGCCTACCTTATCCTGGGCATGCTCCTGCCGGCCGGAACCTGGAAATGGCCCAGGGGATGGCTTTCCCTCGGGGTCATGGTCGGGTCGTCGGTCCTGGCCATGATCTATCTGAGCCGGGTCAACCCGGAGATCATCGCCGCTCGGGTCAACCGGCACGCGGGAACGAAGCGGTGGGACAAGATCCTGCTGGCGTTCTTCTTTCCCGCGGTGATGGCGATTCCGGTCGTGGCCGCGCTCGACGACGGCCGGTTCCACTGGCTTTACGTGCCCTGGTTGTACTGCGTACTGGGCTATGTCTTGCTGCTTGCGGGTATGGCTGGCCTGACCTGGGCCGAGTCGGTGAACCGGTTCTTCGAGCCCACCGTGCGCATCCAGTCCGACCGCGGCCACAATGTGGTCGACACGGGGCCCTACACTCTGATCCGGCATCCGGGGTATGTCTCGGCTTGCTCGCTCTTCATCGGTTTGGCGCTGGCGCTGGGCTCACTCTGGGCGCTCGTTCCCGCCCTTTCGGCGTGCGCGCTCCTGGTCGTCCGAACCGTCCTCGAGGATCGGATGCTGTACCGTGAGCTGCCCGGCTACGAGGAATACGCCCGGCGCGTGCGCTACCGGCTCGTGCCCGGCGTGTGGTGAGGGAATCGGGGAAGACTCAACCACAGAGAACACTGAGTGTGCTGGGATAATTATGTAATGCTTATGCATTTAAAGATAGCACATGGTCATTATCACCACTTCATGGTTTTACTCCATGCTCTCTGTACTACGAACTTCGAGAATCTTGTACGCCGGACACGATTTCGCGAGCGATTCCGTGGCAAGCTCTGGGGTTGCAGCCCCGGGTGATCCAGCGTGCGGAGCCAGGATGGCGACCACGCATCTTATCCGTGTTCAAGCCGTGTTCAATCCGTGGCCCTGCACCGTCT
>JBMFUH010000229.1:0-8645 GCA_049966735.1 Isosphaeraceae bacterium | reverse complement strand
GAGTGCCATCCTCACACGGTGGAAGTCGCAGGTTCGAATCCCGCGCCGCCCATTCAACTTACGACGAATCCCGGGCCGAATCGTCAGTTTTCCCGTCAGCTTTCGGCCCATCCGCACGGCGACCTCCGTATCATTTATTGAGGAGGTTTCCATGCCGCGCGTTGCCAAGCCTTGGTTCAACAAGAACACCGACTGGTGGTGCACCGACATCGCCGGGAAGCGGGTCAAACTGCTCAAGGGTGTCCCGTCCGACGGCAGGCGAAAGACGCCACCGGCCGCGGTCCTGGCTGAATTTCACCGCCTGATGGCTGAATGCGCCGTCAATCCTCCCGCTGACTCCGGTCCGTCTGTAGCGACCGCGCCGTCTATCATCGCTGAATACCTCGATGTCGCCTGCCGCGAAAACGAGCCCCGGACATTTGCGCAGAAGAAGGCCCTGCTTCAGAAGTTCGCCGGCGATCACCGCGACCGGCTCGCCGACGGGATGAAGCCCTACGATCTGCAGAAATGGGTCGTGACTCACCCCGAGTGGGAGAGCGACGATGGGGTGATGAAAAGTCGGGCTTGACACGGCTGACGACCGGCTTCGCCGAAGGTCTTTCTGTTGCGCGCCGTTGTTCCGGGCGAAAGCGCAGTTCCTTTCTCCCCCTTGCGAGGGGGGGTAGGGGTCGGCCGATGATTCCGGCCTCCAGCACCGTTTCACGATCGACTCACCGGGGGGAATTTCACCCCCCGGGCCGCTCGCGATCCGCCTCAGAATCTGCGAAACTCGAACTTACCAGATTGCGTAACCTGCGGTTACAGTCCCCTATGTCCCCTTCGACTTCCTCGTCGGGCAGGAATGTCCGACCGACGTCGTGAGCTGTCCGCACACGGGGTTGCATGAGATCGCGCTCGGCGTGACCTGCGGACTTTGACGACAAGAGCATGCGGGGAATCACGCTGGCGTGGGACGAGGACGCTCCCAAGATGTGGTAAACTCTACAATGGAGCGATCCAGCACCACTCTTTGACAATTCGGAGACGGAACGGGCTTCCTCCATGCGTGATCGAGCAGCAGGCGCGGCCGCCTGGCGCACCCTGGGTATCTGCGGCTCCGCACGCGAGATCGCTCCGGGACGGTCGGACAACCCTCGCGGTTCACACTAGAGATGCGCCGCGAAGACGGTGTCTAACTGGATCAAGGAAAAATTTGGACAAGATCACGAAATGTCACACTTCTGCGCCGTGTGATTCAACGCCGGATGAGAATCGTCGCCCGAGCCAGCGATTCGAAAATCGCAATACGAAGCCAACCTTCACGATTCCTTCACGGAAGGAAGGCTTGGTTCCTGCCGCGAGCGGATTGGGCGGAGACGTGTGAACGAACCGACGGTGAGGCCCTGGACCAGGATCGAGAAGACGGCGACCACCTCGGTCGTGGCCAGGGTGACTTCTCGATGTCGAACAGTCTCATGCTGGCCCCCCAGCTTCTGTCAGAGATCGCCGATCGCGCGATGAAGCTCAAAATCGGCCAGGACGGCGTCATATGTGGCGTTGTAGAAGTTGTCGTAAGCCTGAATACGCAGGTTCTCGGCGTCAAGGACTTCGGTATTGGTGCCGCGCTGTTGCAGATAGCGGTTGCGGGCGACGCGCAGGTTCTCGTTGCCCTGGACGATCGCGGCGCGGGTGACCGGAATTCGCAGACGGGTCTCTTGCGTGTTCAGCCAGGCCGAGCGGACCTGGAGCGCGATCGCGGCGGCCAGATCGGCACGCTGGCTGACTGCGGACATCCCCCGTCGCTCCTGGGCCAGCGACTTTCGACGCGCCCGGCCGCCGTCGAAGAGCGTCCAGTTTAGCAGTACACCCGCCGCGCCATTCTCCTGGGTTGTCGAGGGCAAGAACCGCGCGTTCTGGTAGATGTTCGCCACGACCAGCGACGCCTGGGGCTTGAACGCGGCCAGCTCGGCGGCGGCCTTGGCGTCGAACGCGCGCACCTGCTCGGTCAAGCTGATCAGCTCGGGACGGACGTGCAAGGCGCGGTCGATCAGCCCGCTCACCTCCTGCTCGTCGAGCGGTTTGGCCTCGGCGCGGATGGCCTCGGCGGCCAGGTCGGCCGGGTCCCGCGCAGGCACCGGGACACTCAGGTCCCGCAAGGGCACTGTCATCTCCAATGGCCGGTTAAGGTAGCGGTTGTAGGTCGCCCAGGCGATCGCAAGCTGGTTGCGGCTCAAGATTTCCCGCTGGCGAGCATTGGCCAGCGCGACCTGGGCGGCGAGCAGATCATTGCGGATGGCCCGGCCTTGCTCGACCAGGTTGCCGACGTCTCGGGCGTGTGCACTCAGGCTCTGGACGTTGCTCCGAGCTAGCGCCAGAGCATGGCCGGCCCGCAAGACTCCGACGTAACTTCTTGCTACGTCGATTTTTACATCGAGAGTCGTGCGGCACGCGTCGGCTCGCGCCGCGTTCACCTGGGCATGGTTCGCCTCGATCGTGTGGCGAACCCGGCCGCCCGAGTAGATCGGCAGGGTTGCCGCCACGACCGAGAACGTGAAATCCGACTGCGACACGCCCTGGCCCCGCGACGAGCCGGAGCCGGTGCCGGTGCCGCTGCCGCCAGAGCTGAAGCCCGTGAGGGAGAGCGGCTGGAACAGGTACGTCTCGCCCGTGAGCGATTGAACCTTGGGCATCCGCTCGGCCCGCGCCGCCGCCAGATCGAAGCCGCTGGCTTCGGCAGACTGGCGACTGGACCGCAACTCCTGGTTGCACGCCAGCGCCAGCCGCCAGGCCTCCTGAAGATCCTCACCCCGCGCTGCCGGCAAGAACCACACAACCAGAAGCGTAAGACCGGTCTGTCGGAAAAGGGACCGGAACCAACGGTCGACATGCATGCGAATCCCCTCCTTCCATGGATGGGAAACTGGGCCGATCAATTCTGGCCTGGTTCCGCGTCAGTGCACGGCGAGCTCGCCCGCCTTCGGTACGGAGCGCTTCATGAACAGAAAGATCGGGATAACCAGCAGGGAAAGCATCCCAAAAAGCCAGAAAAGGTCGAGGAACGACATCGCTGCGGCCTGCTGCTGGACCACCGCGTCCATCATCCGCAGCCCCTGCGCCTGGGCGACGGCAGGATTGACGCCGCCGTGATGCAGATAACCCGAAATTCCGCTCATCCACCGACCCGCCAGCGGGTTCAGTGCATGAATGTGCTCGCTCAGGCGGACATGGTGGAACTGCATCCGTCGCTGGAGCAACGTCGTCGACACGGCCACGCCGATGCTCGAACCCTCGTTCCGGACCAGGTTGTACAGACCCGAGGCATTGTTGAGCTGGCTTTTCGGTATGTAGAGATAGGCGACAGCATTGATGGGCACAATCATCATGCCGGCCCCGAGCGTCTGGACGCAGCGGGGCAAGATGACCTGCCCGGGAGAGACCATCAGGTTCAGTCCCGCCATCCAGAACGAGGCGAAGGCGACGGTGGCCATGCCGACCATCATCAACCAGCGCGCGTCCAGCCGCTTGCTGAGCAGGAAGCCGATGATCGGCATTTCCAACATGGTCACGAACCCGGCTGGCGACAGCACCAGTCCGGCATTGAGCGCCGAGTAGCCCATGAGCGTCTGGAGCATCTGCGGCAGCAGGACGGTGCTGCCGAAGAGTACGGCGAAGGCGCAGAAGACACCGACCGACGCGAACAGGAAATTCCGTTCGGTGAACAGACGCAGGTTGATGATCGGGTTGGGATGGTAGAGCTCCCAGAAGACGGCCGCGACCAGGCTGACGACCATGGTGATGGTCAGGTGGACGATCAACGGCGAGCCGAACCAGTCCTTGGTCTGGCCGCGATCCAGCACCACTTCCAGACAGCCCAGCCCGAGAGCAATCAGGCTGAGTCCGATGAAGTCCACCCCCAGGGGCTGCTTCTTCCGCTCGGCCCGCTGTGCCTTGAGGTAAGGAGGATCTTGCAGGATCGTGCCGCTGAGCATGACCGAGAGGATGCCCACGGGGACGTTGATGAAGAAGATCCAGCGCCAGGAGTAGTTGTCGGTGATCCAGCCGCCCAAAGTCGGTCCCAGGATCGGCGCGACCAGGATGGCGACGGCGTAGACGGCCATCGCCATGCCGCGCTTGATCGGTGGAAACGTGTCCACGAGAATTGCCTGTTCCGACGGTTGCAAGCCTCCTCCTCCGAGCCCTTGCAGGACGCGAAAGAAGACGAGCTGCTCCATGCTCGTGGCCATCCCGCAGAGCGCGGAGCTGATGGTGAAGAGGACCACGCAGGTCATGTAGAACCGCTTGCGGCCCATGAGCATCGACAGCCAGCCGGAGAGCGGCAGGACGATCGCGTTGGCGACCAGGTAGCTGGTCAGCACCCAGGTGCTCTCCTCGACCGAGACCGACAGGCTGCCGGCGATGTGCGGCAAGGCGACGTTGGCGATCGAGGTGTCGAGCACCTCCATGAACGTGGCCAGGGTTACCGTGAAGGCGATGACCCAGGGGTTGATCCCGTGCGGGGTCCAGCCCGAATGAGCCTCCATGCTCGTGCTTTCCGAACTCACGGTTCAGCCTCCCCGATGAGCCAGCGCGGTGGTAACCGTCGTGCCTCCGCTACGGAGACGCCGGCCCGCGTCCGGTCCGGAAGGCTGGGCCTCGAGACTGACCTCGGGAATGACCGAGAGCCCCACGAAGAGCGGGGTCTGCGGCGGGTTGGGCTCGGTCAGGTCGATCCGCACCGCCAGCCGCTGCACGACCTTCACGAAGTTGCCCGTGGCATTCTCCGCCGGCAAGAGCGAAGAGGCGGCACCGGTGGCCGGGGCAAAGCCGGAGACGCGGCCGTGGAAGACATGATTCGCATAAGCATCCACGTACAGGTCCACCGGCTGGCCGATCGTCAGGTCGGCCAGTTGCGTCTCCTTGAAGTTGGCCACCACGTACACGCCGTCGAGCGGCTGGACGATCAAGAGGGCCTGGCCCGCCTGGACATGATCGCCCGGGTTGACCGACCGGCGGTTGACGTAACCCGTCACCGGCGCCTCGATCGTGGTGTAGCTGAGCTTCAGCTCGGCGTCGTCGAGGTCTTTCTGCGCCTGACGGATGGTCGGGTGGTCGTACAGCCGGTTCGGGTCGAACTCGTCGCCCCCGAGCGCCGCGCGCGCCTGTTCGTAGTGCGCCCTGGCCGTGCGGACGGCCGGCACGTCTTCCATCCACGCTTCCGACTTCTGGTTCACCAGCTCGTTCAGGGACTTCTCGATGCCGGAAGGACTCATGTCGAGCAACTGAAACGGCAGGCCAAGCTGGGCCAGGATCTGCTGTCCGGAGGCCAGGGCGCGGCGGACGTCGGCGTCGGTTCGCTCCAGATCGGGGGGAACCTTGTCCGGATGCTCGTAATCGGGTGCAAGCGCCAGCAAGGCGCGGGCCTGCTGCACCTTCTGCTCCGACGCCTTGACCTGCTCCTGCGCGCTGGCCAGCGCGGCCCATTTCTGGTCCAGCTCCTCTCGCGTGGCCGTCTGCTGCGCGACCAGATGGTTCACGCGGTCGTATTCCCGCTGAGCCAAGGTCAAGCTGGCCTGGGTCGACCGCAGGCCGGCGATCTCCGCGCGCAGGCTGGCAACGCGATATCGGACCTGATCTTGCCGTCCCTCGATCCCCCGCCAGGCCTCGTGCAAGCCCGCCAAGGCGGCGCGGACTTCGTGGCGCGCCTGCTCAAGCTGCGCCCTGGCCGTTTCCAGCGCCGCGACGAGCTGCTGGACGTTCACCTTCGCCTGCCGCAAGGCCGACCGCTTCTGCTCCACGGCAATGGCGAACGGCTTCTCGTCCAGCCGCACCAACACTGTCCCTTTTGACACGAAATCGTTGTCATTCACCAGCACCTGCTCGACCTGATCGGCAATCCGGGCGCTCACCTGGGTCGCGTCGCCAGCGACGAACGCATCGTCGGTGGAAACGTGGGTGAGCATCTCCCGGACCATCGGCAAGCCCTTCCAGAAGAAGGCTGCCGCCGCCAGAACGCCGATGGTCAAGAGCACGACCCAGCGCTTCGAACGCGACCCCTTTTCGGGCGGCCGCGACGGCTTCGGCTGCTCCCGCGATTCTTCGGTCGCGGGAAAAACCGGCCGGGCCACGCCGTTCCCTTGCTCCGCTTTCAATTCCTGCGACATGATCGCCTTCCATCTTGGGATGGTCCCGTCTCCAAGAAGGGACCGGAACAAGTCACCATCGACCCAAAACTGAACTGACTGGTCAGTCTAGTATAGGTAATCGATTTGTTGGGGGCAAGAGGACGTCGGCGGATTCTGGTACACTGCCAGTACGTCGCGACTTGTTGCAAACCTTTTGGAAAACGAAGCAATCATCACATTGGAGATGCGAGGCGAGGAGTGCGGACACTTGACACAAGGAAGACGCAGCGGATCATCGACGCCGCGGCGCAACTGTTCGCGGAGCGGCACTACCACGAGGTCCGCATGGAGGATATCGCCGCCAAGGCCAACGTGGCCAAGGGAACGCTCTACCTTCATTTCAAGGACAAGGAGGCCCTCTACTTGGGGCTGATCCTCGACGGTGCCGAGCGGATCTGTCAGGAAATCGAATCCAGCTTCCGCAGTGTCTCCCGTCCCGAGGAGAAGGTCGTCCGGTTCGTCCGCGAGTCGATCCGGTTCCTGGAGGAGCGCCCCTACTTCCTGGAACTGATCCTCTACACCGAGGCCGTGCAGTCGGATCAGCGGTCCACGTTGCTGCGGCAGCACAACCCGCGGCTGCTTGACATTGTGCACGATCTTGTGGCCGAATTTCCCAACCTGCGGCAAGCCGGCCCGCTCGATCAGGAGCTGGCCGTGCTGGCACTGCTGGGGCAGACGAAGGAGATCCTCCGGCTCTTGCCCCGGCCCTGGCCCGAGGATTTGCCCCAGCGGATCGCGTGTCAGTTCATTCATGGGATCGGGTCGACGCCGCCTGATTCCCCGGGTTCGCCCGGTGATTCCCTTCCACCCACTTGCTGACAGGCCATCTCGGCCGACACATTTGAAGCGGTTTAACCACGGAGCAAACCATGAGTTCCACCAAGAACGAGCCAGGCTCACCCCGTTTCAAAGTGGGTGACAAGGTTCGGGTCAGGGCTGGGGTGATTGACCCCGACTTCGAGGACATCCCTCTGGGCGGCTGGACCGGAACCATCACCAAGGTCGACGGGGAAGAAGAGCCGATCATCTACGACATCAAATGGGACCAGCGAACCCTCAAGGCCATGCACCCGGTCTACCGCAATCGTTGTGAGCGGGACGGGCTGGAAGAGTCATCGATGAGTCTGGGCGAGGAGGACATCGAACCGGACGATGGGAAGCAGGTCCCGATTGAACAGCCTACGCGGATCAAGACACCGCCTCTGTCCCTGGAGGATGAAGAGGATCGGATCCGCATGGTGTTCGGCCTCACCCACGACGACCTGCTGCCTGAAGTCAACGAGGAGAGCCTCCTCGTCTACTACCGCTATCTGGCGTCGAAGCTGAGGTTTCCGTTCAACGCCAAGACCGAACTTGGGGGAAGGCCGCTCTCAGTCAGCCGGCTGATCGATCCCGGGGAATACGACCTGGAAGCAGAGGGGCTGCTCTGCGAAGCCCGGCACCGCGGGAGGTCTGGCATCGTCCCTCTGGCGGAACTCGAGAACGCTTCGGGAAACAAGAAGCTGGTCGAAGACTACCGATTCTGGTTCTGGAACTGGCGCTGAGGAACCGAGCGGTTTACGTGTCAATGGCTCATCGTAGGACCCGCAGTGCGGACCGATGGCCGGGGCGTTTGGTCCGCACTGCGGGCCCTACGACACTTCAATTTACCGCGTGGAGGTTGGACTGACTCGGAATTCCCTCCCGCGCGTTCAGTCGCCCTCCGGAATAAGCTTGAGCGTCCTGTTGCGCTTGAGCTGGACGATCGAGAAGTCTCGCCGATCAAGAGTGAAGATGGTGCGAATGTCCTCGCGGTCGGCGAGGTAGACAAGCGCGGCGTCGGCAAACTGGACGCCGGAATCCTCATAGCGGCGCATGATCGCCGCGATCTCGGCCAGGCTGTCGCGATCGAGGGCAAGAAGCTCGAACATGCCCGCGGCCCGCGCATCGACAATGCGATCGAAGGGACGATGTTGCTTTCGCAGGAGCCAGGCGGCTTCGGTGAGCACGGGCCAGCAGGTAAAGAGAGGGGGACGAAGCAGCGCCAGCGTCTCGACGCACAGGCGGTGGTGATGATCGTTCTGGGCGAGCAGTGCAACCAGGGGGCCGGTGTCAAGGAGGATTCGTCGGTCAGTCACGGCCAAAACCTTCCATGTGCTCCGGATTCGTGCTGAGGTCGGCAGGCGTGTCCTTGAAGACCCCGATGATTCCGATCCGGCGCGCGATGTCGAGACAACTTTCCCGTGGAGCGCGCCGGCGCACGTGCTCCTCGAGCACCTGGCGCACAACATCAGACGGACGAACGCCCCGTTCCCTGGCCTCGGCCTCCAGCGCTCGCTTGAGATTCTGATCAACCCTGACGCTCATGCGTTCCATTTGTACCCTCCCAGATGAGCTGTCTGTCTGACAATTTAGCACGGTTGTCAGACAATTACAATCCCAGGAAAATCACGAGACTTCTCGCTCAACACCACCGGGGTCGGGTAGCGGATAAGCCGTTTTGGG
>JBMFUH010000228.1:0-8661 GCA_049966735.1 Isosphaeraceae bacterium | reverse complement strand
GTGACAGCCTTCCTGACGGGACGGGACCGCCTCGGCTGGCCGGTGGCCGCGCACCAACTGGCGAGCGCTTACGAGTTAAGGCGGGCGCAAGAGGCCGAGGAGATGACGCACTGGCTCGCGTTCGACCGTCTGCGCCAGTATCCCACCGAGGAAAACGCCCGCGCCGCCAAGCGATCGTTCTTTACACTTGCGAAGCGTTACCATCCCGATCAGGGCGGCACCCACTACGGCTTCCTTCGCCTCAAGCACGCCTACGACCGGACCCTGGCCGCCTACAAGGCAGCGTGATCACGGTGGACCGCTTTGCTCCGTGGAGTCCGGAGAATGGCCGGCAGGCCATCTCCCCGCTGGTCCGGGACGGTAACAGTCGGGCGACTCGGGTTTCCAGGTTCCGGCTTGCCATGCCACGAGTTTTGATCGCTCCCCCGAGAGCCCTACCCGGCGCGCCGTGATGAGGAACCTGGGCACGATGGAAAGCACCGGGCTGGGACAGGCGTGAGAAGCTTGCAAAGAAGCTTCAAGGCGCACCTCACTTTCAGGCAAGGGGAAGGGGACGCCACCCCGCCGAAGACCTCTTCGCCAGGCACCATAGATTATTGCGGGGCGTGGCCGCAGGATCGCCAGTAACAAGCCTGCCGCATCCTCGCGGTTGGCAGAGAACGGCCGCCGCCCCGAATCGTAACAAAAACCAGTAACAAGGGCATCAGTAACAAGGAACGGACCTGGCCACGTCGCCGTAAGTCCTTATGCTATAGCGGAGAGGGTGGGATTCGAACCCACGGTGGCTGTAACACCACACGGCATTTCCAGTGCCGCACCTTCGGCCTCTCGGTCACCTCTCCAAGAATACCTAACGCGTTGTCTGATGGCTATTTGTGTTGAGTGTGACGCTCCTGGTAGTTGTTACTTTTCGACTTGTTGTTGGATTCTGTTACTGCCCGGTCAGGCCGGCGATGCTTCTAAGGTAACACCGACGCGGCATTCTTGCTACTGGGCCGCCTTCGGTTCCCGATGGCGAAGAGATCATTCTAACCTGACGGCGTCCGCGTTCAACCGCTGGGACATCCCTTTCTCGCAGTCGATCAGATAGGATGCCAGGCAGGCATCGCGGAGCATCACTGAATCGGCCTGCCTGCTACTACGCGGGATCTCGCTGGAAGATGCTGCGCGGTTCAAGCGCGATCTGGAGCGAGGCTGGGAGGCATTCCGAGTATCCCCTGCCCGGCCCGGATGAGACTGCCTGTGGGGTGACGATTCGGGAGTCTGAATGATCGGCCCGCCGACACGAGGGATCATCCACTGCTTGCAAAGCTGGAGAATATCGGGGCTCTAGGCAGTCTGTCGCCCGGGCACTATGGGCTGATCGCATAAAAATAAAAGCAATGATTATGATGATAAGCGACCGATGTTCCTGATCGCATCGGCATCGGACGGCACCTCATCGATCGTTGCATCTTCATGCCCCATTGCTTTGATCGACAATGATCCCTGATTATAATGGAATGATCCGAACTGTCAATCAAGTCGTAGTGCTCGGATATAGAAAACGCATCATTGTTTAGTCGATCGATGAGTGGGTGGCCTCAGTTTAAGGAGGCAGTTCGTGCGTTCCGCCGACTCACTTGATAAAGCAGATACAGCCACTCGTTTCAGACCGCACCAAGCAAGTCAGGCATTGCCCGCGAGCCCCGGATGATGGGGCGGAGACGCTTACGGCACCGAAACTTACGATTGTCAACGATATACTGAACAAACAGCTCAGTCCGACAAAGGCGATGCAGAGATTGTGAGACAGACCACTCGATTGTCGGCACAATAACTCCCAATAATTCTTCCTGGTTTTGTCTTACATAAGCGTAATTCTGATTTCCGGATGGATGAAGGGAAATTTGAAAAATCGATATGTTTTTCGCGGGACTGCCACGGGTTAAACATTCCAAAACCAAGTCGGCGGGATCTAAGCCGGCCGACCCTGACTTGCTCACGGATCAAGCAGAAGGCTACGATCTGAAACCAGGCGGATGGTGAAATCGTGACTGATTATGATCGGACCTTGATGCCGTGATTTGTGACATGGACCATGGGCACTGCCAAGCCGTTCTCGCCCTTGATGTCGGCGGGGCCAACCTCAAGGCTGCGCATGGCGGCGGCTGGACGCGGACGGTTCCGTTCGAGGTGTGGAAGAAGCCAGAAGAACTGGGGCAGGCCGTTGCCAGGTTGGCCGCGTCGTCGCCGTCGTTTGACCGCGTTGCCCTTACGATGACGGCCGAGCTTTGCGACTGCTACGCCACGAAGCGCGACGGCGTGCTGGCGGTCGTGGAGGCGGTCGCGGAAGCCGTCGGCGATCGGTCCGTCGCGGTCTGGGGTATCGACGGACGGTTTCATCCGGTGAGCGAGATCAGGCGAGATCCAGGTCTCGCCGCGGCGGCCAACTGGCTGGCGCTCGCGACCGTCGCGGCCCGGCTGGTTCCGGAGGATCAAGGCATCCTGATCGACGTGGGTTCGACCACGACCGACCTGATTCCGCTGGACCGGGGGGTCGTCGCCGCGCGGGGAAGAATCGATCGCGAGCGGCTGACGACCGGAGAACTGGTCTACGCCGGTGTCCGGCGGACACCGGTTTGCGCCCTGGCGACGGATTTGCTGCTTCCCGGCGGAGAAGCGGTGGGCCTGGCCGCCGAGCTGTTCGCCACGACGCTCGACGTCTTCCTGCTCCTGGGCGACATCCAGCCAGACCCGACCGACCTGGCGACCGCGGACGGCCGCCCAGCCACGCTCGAGCACGCGCGCGATCGCCTGGCGCGGATGGTCGGGGCGGATCGGGATGATTTCTCCTGGGACGACGCCAACGCTTTGGCTCAATCGGCTGAAAAGTGCCTGATGCGGAGGTTGATTCTCGCCGCCCGGCGCGCTTGTCTCCAGACGATCGGCACGCCTCGATTCGCCGTCGTCGCCGGCTCGGGAGAGTTTCTGGCGCGCCGGCTGGCGATCCAGGTTCTCGGGCCTGATCAACCGATCAAAAGCGCGGCTGAAGCGTGGGGCAGGGGGGCGTCGACGGCGGGTTGTGCGCGGGCACTGCTTGGGCTGGCGTGTGAATGACGCCCGGATGGCGGACGGCAAATTCCAGATGGCAGATGGCAAATTCCAGATGGCAAATGACAAATGGCGGATGGCAAATGACAAATGGCGGATGGCAAATGACTAATGACTAATGACTAATGACAAACATCGTGGTGATCAAGGTGGGTGGTAGCTTGCTGGACTGGCCCGAACTTCCGGGGCGGCTGGTTGCGTTTCTCGATCGGTTACGGGATCAGGATCAACCCGATGCCAGGCGTTTCCTGCTGATCGCGGGCGGTGGTCCCGCGGCGGATCTGATCAGGTCGATGGATCGCGCTTACGGTCTGGGCGATGAGCGGGCGCACTGGCTGGCGATCCGGGCGATGGATTTCACGGCCGAGCTGCTCGCCGCGCTTTTGCCCGAGGCCATGGTGGTCTCCCGGCCGGAGGAGCTATGCTCGATCTGGAACCTGGGCAAGCTGCCGGTCCTTGCTCCGCGCCGGATGCTGGAGGAAATCGACGCCAGCGGGCCCGACCCCTTGCCGGCAAGCTGGGACGTCACCTCCGACTCGATCGCCGCGCGGATCGCGGTTCACGTGCAGGCCCGCCATTTGATCGTGCTCAAGAGCCGTAGCGTGCCCCCGAGAACCTCCCTCGCCGAGGCCGCCCGCCTGGGAGTGGTCGATTCGATGTTCCCGGCCGTTGCCCGGGAACTTGAGGTTGTGGAAATGGTTTGCTTGCGCGAGAATGATCCAACGACGCAGGCGCTGGCTCCTTGATCGCTCTATTCGCTCTTGCCGACGGTGGTTTGAGAGACTTGACTCCGGGAGATCCCTCGCGCAGAATCCCCTACGTCGGGGCGGGTTGTGCTCGGAGCTGAGGCTGCTCAGTGATCATGTACGGCTTTCCCTGCTGTGTTATCCTTCTTGATGTGGTCGAGATAATCATCTCGGGTCGTGAGATTGATCGTCATGTCGCAACGAAAGCTGGTCGCCGTCGATCATCCCGAGGTTCCGCCGCTCTTGATCTCGGATCGGCTGAGGTCGCAGCTTGTCTACTTCATGACGCCGCCGGATGCGCCGGGCGTTCCGGCCCTGGGCGAGGACGAATACTGGATCGCCCGGGAAGACGTCACCCGCTGGCTGATGGAAGGCGTGTTTGTGCTGGTCTCTCCGCTCGATACCGAGAACATGACCGAGGTCGAACTGTCCGAAGAACAAGAGGCGCTTCTGAACTGGCTTGACAACTACAAGGTCGAGCACCTTCGCGTCATGGATCATTCGTGAGTGGCGAGCGAAGCTACTGCACCCATCCCAGCAGCTCGGCGAGTTTCCAGGAGAGGACGATGGCGGTGACGCCGCCGGAGCCAAAGGCGGCGACCAGGACGCCGGCGGCGGCGATCTCGCGGGCCATCCTCAGTCGAGGTTCGTCGGGATCGCCGATGGCGCGGGCCAGCGTGTCGACGGCGCTATGGGCAAGCTCGGCGATCAGCACCAGGCAGGCGGCGAGCGCGAGCAGGCACCAGGTCCACTGGTTGACGCCCAGCAGGGCGGCGGTGATGGCGATGAGTGTGCCGCGGTAGCCGTGGGCGAAGAAGCTGGAATCGCCGCGGATCGCGTACTTCAGCCCGCGGATGCCGGCCATCATCTTGCCGCGGGTATTGCGCCGATCAGCCCGGGCGGTCAGTTCGGGAGTCGCCGTGAGCGAGGCGGAAATCTTGTTCGGGTCGAACTCGGGAACCGGGAGCAGGCCGCGGGGATACTCGACCGTGGCCGAAGGCTGAGCATGGTCCGGTCCGACGGGCACACGCGATGGGCTCATGGTGCTGGGGTTGTCTCCTGCGGAAGGATTCACGGTCAGGATTACTGGGCCGGCGCATACCGTGAATCGAACTGGGTCATGCCGACACCGGATCCGAGCTGCATGTTCGGCGAGAGCCGCGGCGAGATCTGCACCGCGAACATGGTGCTTTGCCGCTGAGGATCGACGGTCAGGCCGATGGAGGTCAGGTAGTCCTTACCGATCCGGGTGAACGAGAACATCGATCCCAGAAGGATTCTATTGCCAAAGTCGTAAGACGTCGAGAACGATCCGTACCATTTTGGAGAGAGCCAGTAGGAGATTGCCATGTTGAGGGCCGAGGTGTTGATCGGGCCCGTGTTGATCACCGTGTAGCCGATGAAGATGTTGGCGCGCGGGGGGCGGCTCAGGGAGATGCCCGTCGTGACGACGTTGAGCCCCTTGGGGTTGAAGCCCGGCACGTTGTAATTGCTCAGGACCTGGCTTCCGGTCAGGTTCCAGTAGTCGAACCAGCCATAGGAGATGATGCTCGTCCGGTCGCCCAGGAACCACTGATAGTTGTACATCGTCTGGCCCCAGGGCGTGCCGAAGTTGTCTCGCTTGGCGTCGGGGAAATAGGTGCCGTTCAGGTCCAGGGTCATCCAGTCGACGATCCGCCGCTTGCCTTCGGGCCCGCGCTTGGTTTGCAGCCGCTGGTGAATGCCAAGCTGGAGGGTGGTGATCGATGCCTGGATGTCCGTGGGACCGGTGATCGGCGAGAGAGCGCGGCGGAGGATCAGAAACCTGGGGTCGTAGTTGGTAGGCAGGATGCCGCCGGTCCAGCTCGTGATCGCGAAATAACGGCGGACGAATTCGTATTCGTTGTCGTCCAGATCATCCTGGACGGCGATCGAGTTGAGCTGCTGGTTCGCGTACGCCGCACGGAAATCCGAATAGAGGCTGATCTTGTTGTTCAGCCCGTGGATATTGAGGATCTCGTTCTCCACGTCGGGATACATCTTCCAGAGGGTTGTCTCGGTGTGCAATCCGGCCGCGCCCCAGAACCGGGCCATGGGGCCGGTGCTCTGCTGGTGAAACGGGCCGCCGCCGATCTGGTTGCTCCAGCCGACGATCTGTCCTTGCAGGTACGGCATGACCCGCACCACGTCATAAATGTTCAGTGGCATGTCGATCTCGTGGTTGGTGTAGGCCCGCGCCGCCGAGAAGGGACCACTGGTGTTGGAGATCGGGTCATACGGCATGAATGCAAAGAGGTTGGGGTTGTTCACCATGATGTCGGTATGGACATTCGCGTAATCAACTCCCGTGTGCTCAGAGTAGTTAAACCAGTGGTTGAGGAACGAGTCGCCCAGGCGGTAGGAGTCGACTCGCGGCAGCCACTGGGTGTCGGTATAGAAGTTTTGGAGGTTGACCTCGCCCCAGAGGGTCCAGGCAGTGTTGTTCTTCTGCCACTGGCCGTAGGCGAGGGTTTCCTGGTCCAGACCGGTCTCGTTGAGCCGCTTGTAGTACTCCTCCAAGAAGTGACGGTCGGAGACGTAGGCTGTCTCGACCTGAAGCCGCAGGTCCTCGAATTTGTGCTCGTCGTCGTCGGGCAGGAAGCGCTGCATGTGGCGGAAGTTGAACCGGCCGCGGACCTGCTGAAACGGCGGGACGTCGAACCGCTGATAGCCTCGCTTGCCCGCGCCGGGAGGCCCGTTGGTGACGATGGCCGGACCGGAACCGAGCACGTCGTTGCCCCCATCCTTGAGTCCCCAGATGTCAAAATAGCCGAAGTAGTCGTAGGTGATGTGCTCTCCCGGAGTCCGGATCTTGTGATAGGGGTCGGTCAGGTCGCGAATCAGGTCGCTGCCGAACCAGCCCATCTCGCTGCCCAGCGCGGGGAAGTCCTTGGTTCGTGCGCTCAGGTAATCGATATCGATGTTCCAGTTATCGATCCATCCCGGGCGTTTCACGCCGATCATCTTGAAGCCGCTCCAGTCGGTGAGAACCTGCTGGCCGAAGTAGTTGTTGGAACGGAAGGAGAACTGCCGAAAGGGCGCCTCGAGATCGTCGGTCTCGCCCACGAATCTGGGCCAGTAGAAGATGGGCAGCCAGCCCATCCAGAAGACGTTCTGGCGGGCATCATACTTCCAGATGACGTCCATCGGAGCGTTCGGATCATTGGGATTGCCCACCGCGCGGCCCGAGTTCGGTTCTGTCATCGACTGGGCCGAGCGGGTGAGATCGATCGCCCGGTTGTTGATCTGGTAGGCCGGGTTGGGGAACCGGCTGCCGGTCATGATGGTGTTGTCTGCCCTGATCCGCGCGTCAGGGTCCTGGACGAGGGTGCCATCGGGCCGTCGTTGAATCTGGTGGAATTGCTCGATCCGGGGCGACTTCACCTTCATCGGCGCAATGAAGCCCGGCGCGAAGATATCGACCTCGGCCTGAAGTGCAACGACCCGGTCCGTCACGAAATCGTAATAGGCCTGTTTGGCGCGGAAGGTCTTCTGGTCTCCCTTGCCCGCCGTTTTCATGTCATCCTGGCGGAGGATCACGTCTCCTTCGAGGTAAACTTCCATGGGCTGATTGGGCTTGTCGATCCACTCGCCATTGGGCCCCCGGAGTTGTTCTCCCTTCTTGGGGGCCGGGTGTTTCCAGATCACGGCGCTCTCGGCCTCAATGTCCAGGATGCCATTGCTGGGAGTCCGGGTAACGATGTTGACGCCGTTTCGGTAGAGGATCACCTGAGTTCCATCAGTCTCCTTACGCAGGATCTGGACGTCCATCTTGCGTCCGCTGCGCGGCCGAACTTTGGTGACGCGAAACGATCCTGCCTCCAAGGGGGCCGTGGGCAGAGGCGCGGGTTTCTTTTTCGGTTTGGTTTCGTCCTCGCGGATCGGCGGCGCGGGCTGATCCTCGGTCGCCCCCGGCAAGGGCTGGGCGCGCGGTACGTCCTCATGATTCCCGAGATTGGGCACCTCGACGTCCTGGGCTCCTTCGATCGGCGGCAGGTCGATCATGGGTGGTTCATCAGCCGGCTGGGCTGTCGCCGGCGGCGCGGCCGGCCTGGTCTGACCTCCGGCCGGCGGCTGCGTTTGCGTCTCAACCAGGCTCGCGGGAACCAGCACGGCCCGCTCTATCTGGGGATCGCGCTTGGGCGCCGGCTTTTCCGGCACAGGCTCAAGATCAGGAGGAGCGGGCAGGGGAGACACATCCGGTCGATCGGGCACCGCTCGGGGATCGGCCTCGGCCGCGGTGGGCGCACTGGTCGCCAGAGGCTGCCTCTGCCGCCGCGGGACCTGCCGCGAACCTGAGGCCGCCTGGGCCTGTTCCGACGATGCAAGTCCGGAACGCTCCAGGATCAACAGTCCGCGCGGAGGCTCTTTCAGTTGCGTGATCCCTTGCGCCTCGTAGGGACTGAGCTGGACCCCCTTGGCCGATCGGATCCGGGCACGAAACTCGGCGCGCGGCGCGTCGGTTCGTCCGGCAAGCCGGACGTTTCCCTCGGCGTAAACCTCGGCCTCGAAAACCTTGCCATCTTCAACCGGGACCTCGACGATCCGCACCACGGCTCCGCGGCAGCGCAGACCTTCGGGTCCTTGGAGGATGGCGACATCACCGGACAGGACGGCCCAGCGCTCTCCCCGGCCGTCCCAGACCTGGATCTGCCTGGCGGTCAGATCGATAGGGTCAGAGGCCCCTGGCGCAGCGGCGACCATGCCGTCCTGGGCATATGACGTCAGGACGAGGGACGCTACGAGTGTGAAGGTCAGACCCACGCTCTGGTGCGCGGGGAGTCTGGGTTGGTCGTGCTTGCGC
>JBMFUH010000227.1:0-8727 GCA_049966735.1 Isosphaeraceae bacterium | reverse complement strand
GGACCGCCTCGGCTGGCCAGTGGCCGCGCACCAACTGGCGAGCGCTTACAAAAAATCGCTGCCATTGGGAGAAGATGCCGCGGAGCGGGCGCGCCGGGACCCGACAGTCGTCGCCAAACACTACCGCTCGTGCGCGCCGCGCAATGTGTGCGGACGGGGGGCCGGTAGGACGGACATTCTTGTCCGTCGCGTCTGAACCCCCGGTTCGCGATGGTCAGACAGGAATGTCCGACCTACGTCGCGAACCGTGCCCGCAAGCCCTCTCAGTGAGCGGTGGCTCGACGTCGAGATCGTGTCCAAGAAAATCCCTGCTA
Source organism: Isosphaeraceae bacterium (assembly GCA_049966735.1). Lineage (GTDB taxonomy): Bacteria > Planctomycetota > Planctomycetia > Isosphaerales > Isosphaeraceae > Aquisphaera. The sequence continues at coordinate 8,413 of JBMFUH010000227.1, read as the reverse complement.
ATATTAGACAAGATCACACAATGTCACACTCTGGACGAGTTTTTCGGGACTGTGAGGCGAGGGACCAGGCCATGTCGCGGAATGTCACAGTTTCGCACGATGAGATCCGACAACGGGTCCAGGACAGGCTTTGTTCCGCGCTGGCTGGGTAAGTCTTGCGGGTCGCGCCGGGATAGACGGTCGTATCGATGATGAGGATCGGAAGGTACACCCAGAGCCTCCGAAGCGATGGGTCGATAGTTCGGCGATGCATGCACGGGCGACAGGTTGTCGAGGCGGGCCCGGGGCCGTACGCGGCATCGCCTGCCTACCCCGCCAGCTCGCGGAGGCGCTTGATGAGGTCGAGCGCCTCCGCGGCGCCAAGCTGCTCGGGATTGACCTGGCGCAGTTCCACAAGCAAGGGATCGGGCAAGGCCGCGAAGAGGCTGCCGGTCAGGGCGCGGCCCGTCTTGACCTTGCGCTTGATCGGCCCTTCGGGCAGGCCCGGGTCGGGGCCGTGCTGCTTCTCCAGGAAGGCGAGGATCTCCCTGGCTCGATCGAGCACGGGGGCGGGGACGCCGGCGAGCCGGGCGACGTGGATGCCGTAGCTCTGGTCCGCGCCTCCGGGAACGATCCGGTGGAGGAAGACGATCTCGCCCTGGTTCTCGCGCACGGCCACGTTGGCGTTCTTGAGCCGGGGCTTGGTCTTCTCCAGCTCGACCAGTTCGTGGTAGTGGGTGGCGAAGAGGGTGCGGCAGCCGACGGCGTCGTGGATGTGCTCGGTGATCGCCCAGGCCAGCGAGATGCCGTCGAACGTGCTGGTGCCCCGGCCGATCTCGTCGAGGATCACCAGGCTCCTCGGGGTGGCGTTGTTGAGGATGTTGGCCGTCTCGGTCATCTCGACCATGAAGGTGCTCTGGCCGCGGGAGAGTTCGTCGGTCGCGCCGACGCGGGCAAAGAGCCGATCGACCACGCCGATCCGGGCGTGCTTCGCGGGGACGAAGCTGCCCATCTGGGCGAGGATCGAGATCAAGGCCACCTGGCGGATGTAGGTGCTCTTGCCGGCCATGTTCGGGCCGGTGATCACGACGATCGTGCCGGCCTCGGGGCCCAGGCGCGTGTCGTTGGGGACGAAGTCGCCGGGGGGCATCAACGCGTCGAGCACGGGATGCCGCCCAGCCTCGACCTCGAAGACCGGCGCCTCGGCCAGCTCGGGACGACAGTAAGCGTGGCGGGCGGCCAGCTCGGCAAGCGCGGCGAGGACGTCGATCTGGGCCAGCACGCTTCCCGCCTGGATCAGCCGGGGGGAATCGGCCGAGACGCGGTCGCGGAGGGTCGTGAACAGCTCGTACTCCAGAGCATTCGCCCGTTCGTCGGCGTTGCGAACCTCGTTCTCGAACTCCTTCAGCTCGGCGGTGTAGTACCGCTCGGCGTTCTTGACCGTCTGCTTGCGGATGTAGTCCGATGGGATCTCCGCGCGCTGGGCCTGGGCGTGGGTGATCTCGATGTAATAGCCGAAGACGTTGTTGAAACCGACCTTCAAGCCCGGAATCCCGGTGCGGCGGACCTGCTCGGACTGGTAGCGGGCGATCCAGGTCTTGCCGTCTTTCGAGACCGACCGCAGGCGGTCCAGCTCGGCATGGTAGCCCGGCCGGATCAACCCTCCTTCCTTGACGTTCAGCGGAGGATCGTCCACCAGAGCGGACTCGATGGCCGAGCGGACCTCCGGGCAAAGCTCCAGCGCCGTCTCGAGCTGGGTCAAGCGGATCGAGCGGCGGGCGGTGAGGCGAGCCTTCACGGCGGGAAGCAACGCGAGCGTACGTGCCAGTGACGACAGGTCGCGCGGGTTGGCCCGGCCGGTGGCGACCCGCGCGGCCAGGCGTTCCAGGTCGTAAGCCTTGCCCAGCAGCTCGCGCAGCTCGGAGCGAAGGCTGGAATCGCGCACCAGCTCCTCGACGGCGCCGGAGCGCTCGGCGATCATCTCGACCGAGGTCAACGGCGAGGTGAGATAGTCGGCCAGCAGCCGCGCGCCCATGGGGGTGACGGTGCGATCGATCACGTGCAAGAGCGATCCTTCGCGCTTGCCTTCGCGGAGGGTGCGGGTCAGTTCCAGGCTGCGTCGGGTCATCTCGTCGAGGCCCAGCGTGTCGGCCTTGCGGTAAGGTGTGAGCCGGATGATGTGGCCCAGGGACGACTTCTGGGTCTCCCGCAGGTAGGCAACCAGGGCGCCGGCGGCCTGAACCTCGAGCGCACGGTCGTCGACTCCAAAGCCGTCCAGCGTGGTCGTGCCGAACTGCTCGTAAAGGGTCTTGCGAGCTTCCTCGGGCTGGAAGTCCCAGGATGGGCGGACCGTGACGGCCAGACCGGAGCTGGCCCTGAGGGCCTTCAGCCAGGGGGCGTCGAGGCTCAGTTCCGAGACGAGCGTTTCCGCGGGGTTGAGCCGGGCGATCTCGTCGGCCAGCTCGTGGCGCATCACCCCGGTGAGCGAGAAGCGGCCGGTGGAGAGCTCGATCCAGGCCAGGCCCAGCTTGTTGCCCGACTCGACGATGGCGGCCAGGTAATTGGCGGTTTTGGGATCGAGCAGGGCGTCGTCTGTCAGGGTTCCCGGCGTGACCACGCGGACCACGTCGCGCTTGACCAGCCCCTTGACCAGCTTCGGGTCTTCAAGCTGCTCGCAGACCGCGGCGCGGAGACCGGCCTGAACGATCTTCGCGAGGTAAGTCTCGAGCGCCGGGTGGGGAAATCCGGCCATCGGCATGGCCTGATCTCCCTTGTCGCGGTCCCGCGTGGTGAGTGCGATGCCCAAAAGCGCCGAGGCCCGCTCGGCATCGTCGCCGAAGAGTTCGTAGAAATCTCCCATGCGGAAGAGCAGCAGGGCGTCCGGATCGCGGGCCTTGAGCTCGCGATACTGCTGCATCATAGGTGTCAGGGAGGGCTCGCTCATGAACGACGCGGACAGGGAAGAGCGGTCGGGGAAGCCGGCTTTCGCGGCTAACTGGAGGCTGGAAGACCCGCAAAAAAAGTGCGGTCCGCTGCCTTGGAGGGAGCAGACCGCCGGTTGAATCAGTTTGACGCAACTGCGCCAGGGGCCAGGAGGGAAGAGACGGTTCCAGACCTCATCAGAACTTGTCGAGCGCGGCCTGTTCCTCGGCGTAGATCTCGAAAACCTGGTCAAGCCGGGTAATCCGGAAAACCTCGAGGAGATCAGGATGGATGCAGCAGAGCTTGAGCTTCCCCTTGACTGCGGCCACCTTCTTTTTGAGGTTGATCAGCTTGCCCAGCGCGGCGCTGGAAAGGTACTGGACGTTGCCGAAGTTGAGCAACAGGCTCTTGTGACCTTCGTCTTCGACCAGGCTGTAGAGCTGTTCACCTACTTCCTGGATCTGTTCTTCGGTCACGATCTTGGTATCGACGAAACTGACGACCGTCACTCCATCAACATTCTCGAGGCGGAGAAGACGGCGAGGGCCTTGCGACATCGGGAAACTCCTGTAGGGGACGGGAACCGCACCGAACCTACGCTCAATAGTGATTGTACAGGCCGGTCCCGCACGCGGGCCTCACAGGCGAAAACGGGGTGCATGGGAGAAGCCACCGAGGCGAGAACACTGCGTAAACACCAGAGTTACCAGAAAGCGCGTGGGAATCAAGAGTCTACTGAGAAAACATGTTCCGGCCGTTCCGGCAACCCGGTCGGGCCAGGGGAGATTTCCCGACGGTACTTCAAAATCGATCGATCGCGGCCTGCTCTTCGGGATAGATCTCGAAGACCCTGTCCAGGCCCGTGAGCTTGAAGGGAACCATGAGATCGGGATGAATGCAGCAAAACTTGAGCTTCCCCTTGCCACCATCAACCCTCCTCTTGAACCCCACCAGCTTGCCCAGGACCGTGGAGGAGCAGTACTGGACGTTGCCAAAGTTCAGCAAGATATTCTTCTTCCCGCTATCTTCGATCAGTGCGTACAGTTGTTCACCGACTTCCAGAATCTGATCTTCGGTGACAATCTTCGAGTCCGTGAAGCTGACGACCAGCACGCCGTCGACTCTTTCAGTGCGCAGGCGGGGACGAGGACCGACAGCCATGGCAAGGCTCCCGAGGAGAAAAACAAAATCACGGAAAGATCACGTGCACCTTGATCATACGCGGGCGTTCACCCTTTATGACAAGGGGAGTTTCCGCGGGAGAACAGGTCCACTCGATCCCCACTCTCGACGCTTTCGGGATATCGTGCATTCTGGATAGAATAGAAGCAAGCTTCGGGAATGAGGCTCGCCGCCTTGACCCGGGTGCATGTGCCTGGACTGATCTTGAGGCCGAGGACCTGTCATGCCTGCCGCGGTGGAGACGTTTCCCAATCAGTTCCCCGATCGCCCGTACGAGATCGAGATCACCTGTCCGGAATTCACGGCCGTTTGTCCCAAGACCGGGCAGCCCGATTTCGGCACGATCGTGGTGACCTACGTTCCGGCGGCAAGCTGTCTGGAACTCAAGAGTCTGAAGCTCTATCTTTTTGGGTTTCGCGATCGGGGCATCTTTTACGAGCATTCGATCAATACTATCCTCGACGACCTCGTGGCCTCGTGCCAGCCGCGCCGCATGAAGGTGGTGGGCCATTTCAATCCACGGGGGGGAATCACCTCGAAGATCACGGCCACATACGAGGCCGGCCAGCCTTGAGCGCCAGGACGGATGGCTCGTCTCCCCGGAGGGAGAAACGCAAGACCAGGGTGCGGGAGGAGATGGCTCCATGAGCATGGGAATCTTGACGCTGACCACGGATTTCGGCATCTGCGGTCCTTATGTCGCGGCCGTGAAAGGCGTCTTGCTGGGGCTGGCGCCGGGAACTCAGATCGTCGACGTCTGCCACACGATCTCGCCCCAGAACATTCTTGAAGGTGCATTCGTTCTGGCAGGCATTGTGGATGCCTTTCCCGCCGAAACGGTGCATCTGGTCGTCATCGACCCGGGGGTGGGAACCGATCGCCGGCTGATCGCGGTGCGGGCGGCCGACCAGTGGTTCGTGCTGCCCGATAACGGGCTGATCACCGGGGTCGCCCGCAGTCATCCGCCCCGGGAAGTCTGGGAGATCAGCAATCCGGCGATCCACCGCGCCGTTGTCTCTCAAACCTTTCATGGCCGCGACATCCTGGCGCCGGCGGCCGCCCACCTGTTGCGCGGGGGCTCGCCTGCCGAGATGGGGGCGTCCGTCACCCGGTTCGTCACCCTCCGCAACTTCGAGCCCACCACCGATGAATCCGGCTTCGTGGCGGAGGTCATCTTCCGCGATACATTCGGCAACCTGATCACCAATGTCAACGTTTCGCATCTGGCCGGCGGTGGGTCCGACTCCTGGATCATCGAGATCGCCGGCTCACGGATCGAGGGACTGGCGCGGACCTACGCCGAGCAGGCCCCCGGATCGCTCATCGCGCTGGCGGGCAACTCGGGATGGATCGAGGTCGCCGTCGTCAATGGCGATGCAGGCCGGCAACTGACCGCTGGACCGGGAACCACCGTCTGGATTCGAAAAAAGAACCCGCCAATATCCGGCTGATCCGTCTCGGAACGATGTACGCTTCTTGTACCTGAACCGATCAATCGCCAGTACCCTGGTCCGTCCGTCGGGGGCTGGCAAGAGCACAAGACCCCGACTCGCCCATGACCGGCAACTTCATCGACTCGACTCCCTTGACCCCTTTCCCCGACCCTCCCAGCCATTCGGGAGAGGAACCAGCGCCGGAGCCGGCCGGTCCACCCGGCGCCCCAGCGCGGCAACCCGATCGGCCCGACATTGCAACCTCGAGCGCGGACGATCTCGCTCTCCTGCTCGCTCAGTCCGTTCCCGATCCCTTCCTGGACTCCTCCGAGAGCCAGGCGTCTCCAGTTCCCCCCGCCGGGGCCGCTGGCTCGCCGGTCGAGGACCCGGCATCGGCTCTCGAGGCGGGACTGCCGGGCGGATCCGCCGAACCGGCAAGGCCGCTGCCCGACATCAGCGGGGCCGAACCCGCTTCGATCTTCGCCAGCCTCTCATCGTCCGGGAACGATGTCCGGCTTCCCGTGATGTTCACTCCACCTCCCGACTTTCCGGTGCCGGGAAGCCTGACGCCCCGGAGAGTTCAGGCCGCGTCCGGCACGTCGGCCGACGATCGTGAGGACCAGAGACGGCCGGGCGTTTCCTGGCCCCTCTTGCTGGTGGCCAGCTACGCCAGCGCGGTGACCCTCTCATTGATCTGGATACTCTGGACCGGGAGGGTGTCGTCGCGGCCCAGGCCGGCCGCCGAGTCGCGCCAGGAGGCAAGCTCAGGAGATCTGGCCAGGACTGCGAAACTCCGGTCGACTGCCCGGCGTCCGCCTCCTCTGCCGGCTCAGAACCTGACGACAGTAGGAACCACCATGCGGCTGGGAGAACTGGAGGTGTCCCCATTTTTCATCTCGCGGCGGGAAATCGAGCTGGAGCGGCTCGACGGCTTCGCCGACGAGACTAGACAGGTCGGCGACGTGCTCGTCTTGACCTTGCGCTTGACGAATCGCTCGCCGAACCAGACATTCACTCCCCTGGAGCCCGCGTTCGTCCGCGGCTCCGGTTCGGCCGACGATGATTCGTTCATCGAAACGGCGAGCGGCACGCGCATCCCCTTGTATCAGCTTGCGCCAGAGAGCGAATGGTCGATCCGAGATCAACATTTCCCGATCCTCAAGCCCGGCGAGCAAGCGGAGACGATCATCGTCAGCGAGCCTGTCAGGATGATTGACCTGGCCGGTCCGTTGATCTGGCGCCTCAAGATCAGGACGGGCACCTATCGGACTGATGTCCTGGGCATCCGGTTTAACCCCGACAACATCTCGGACGGGGGCTTTTGACGTTGGTGGCCCCGGGTGGGCGGAGAGCAGCTCATGAGCATAGTGCTGAAATGTCCCCATTGCGGCAAACGCTATGAACTGAGCGAATCGCTCGCCGGCAAGAAGGTGCGCTGCGGCGGCTGCGCTGCGGCGTTCCGGGTGCAGGCCGGTGAAATGCCGACGCGGCCGGCCGCTGGTTCCGAGGCTCCGCCCAGGCAACAAGCCAGCAGCGCGGGCCCAAGGCCAGGCGTGCCGAGTGCCAGGTCGCGAGCGATCGCTGCCGCAGACCCTCTCGGGCATGGAGACAGCTCGTGGCTGGAGGACGGCGCGACAGCCTCCGAGCCGTTGCCGCAGGCGATCCGTCGAGTACGAACATCAGTTCCGGTCCCCAGCGGCGCCAATCTGGGACTCTTGCTGGGGCTGGGATCGGCCGGACTGGTCGTTCTGGGAGTGGTCGTCGGGCTCCTGGTCAAGAACTCGGGCTCGAAGGCCCCGCCAGAACCAGCGGCGAATACGGAACAGGCCAAGGCGAACGAGGCTCCCGCCCCCAGTCTGACCGACCGGATTCTCGTGGCCGTGGGCGCCCGCGAGAACCCTGCCACCGACGTCGCCAGCTACCCGGCGCTCGGTCCGCTCTTGCCCCCTTGCCTTCCGCCCCCGCCGCTGCGCGACCTCTCCGCGCATGAGCGGCAGGTCAGATTGATCATCAGCTACATTGGACGGATGAACAATGTCCTGGCGGGTATTCACGATGTCCCATCGATGAAAGCCGCAGGCGAGCAGCTCAAGAGCATGTCACGGCAAGCGAACACGGAGCTGCAACAGGCTGCCCCGAACTTTCGCCTCACTCCGGCCGAAGATGCCGAGCTCGTACGGCGTATGGCCGGCGACCTGCGCAGGGAAACGGAGCGATGCCGCCAGGAGTCGACAAGGATCTCGACCGTGCCGGGACTCCAGATGGCCGGAGTTCAGCTTCTCTCGCTGATCACGCGACTCTCTCTTCCCCTCGAGATGTCCCTCAAACGGGCCGAGAGCTTCAAGCCGCGGACCAAAGCCGAGCCGTACGCCGAGGTCTACGTCCAGCTCCAGGACGGAGACGCCGAGATCGTCTGCCGGCGCAAGCTCCACGCCCTTCTCGAAGGCGCGCCTGGCATTCAGGCTGCCGTGGAGGGAGACGCCAAACGGGCATCGTACCGCGTCTGGCCAGTTGAGGACGTGAGCGGATTCGCCCGCAAGATCGCCTTCGGCAAGAGCACGGTGAAGGACCGCAACATCTTCGTGGTGGCCGATCCCATCTCGGCCGCCGACATCGCCGCCGCGCAGGTCGCCGAGAAGAAGGAGGAAGCGGAACGCCAGGCCGCGTTCCAGGCGATACAAACCCATGAGAACCCGAACGATCCCAAGCCCCCGGCCGGGGCGGACGAGGTGACCAAGGCCCTCTTCGCGCTGCGGTCGTCCAGTCCGGAACGGCGCAAACAGGCCGTCCAGCAGCTCTACGATCTCTCGCCCAAAGAGAATCGCCGCGACGAGGTGCAGAAGCAACTCGTGCCGCTCTTGGACGATCAGGATGGATTCTTCGTCAACGATGTGATG
>JBMFUH010000226.1:0-8730 GCA_049966735.1 Isosphaeraceae bacterium | reverse complement strand
TCGGCGAGCCGCTCGGCGACGAGCTGGCGGGCCCGGAAAACGTCGGTGCCGTCCTGGAAGATCAAGGTGGAGACCGAGAGTCCCTGGATCGATTGCGAGCGGAGGACGTCCAGCCCGGGAATGCCGTTGAGGGCCTGTTCGACGGGCAACGTCACGAGCGGCTCGACCTCATCGGCGGCCAGCCCCGGCGCCTCGGTCTGGACGACCACCTGAGGCGGCACGAACTCGGGAAAGACGTCGAGACTGGCGTGGCCGACGGCGAAGAAGCCAAGCGCCAGGAGGATGGCCGACAGGACGACGACGACAACCCGATTCTCGATGGACCAGCGGACGATGGCCTGAAGCATAGGTTGGTGTTTAGTGTTTAGTGTTTGGTGTTTGGTTTCTTGTGTCTTGTACCTTCTATTCGTTGATTGGTGGCTTTGACCGGACACCAAACACCTAGTCGCCGCGAAACTCCTCGGAGAGGAGCACTTGCGCCCCGCTCCGGACGACGAGCTCGCCGGGCTGCACTCCCAGGAGGCCAGAGCGCTCGCGAGCCGCCAGGACCCACGAATCTCCGTCGCGGTCGAGCAGCCGCACCTCGCGGCGTGTGTAGGCCCCCGGCCGCGCACTGACGTACACAAGCGGCCGGCCCTGGTGAAATAGCACCGCGCCAGCGGGAACCGCGACAGCTTTCTGGACTGTTGCCGAAGAGGACGTCACGTATGCCTTTACGACCAGCCCGGGACGCCAGGCAACGGCGGTAGACTGGAATTCCTTCCGTTCTCCAACACCCCCGTGCCGGACGCCAGCTTCGTCCGCTCCTGCAGCCGTTTTTCGGGTCGAAGCCGCCGACCCCTTGCCCGGGATCGGCTCGGCCGCGTACCAGTAGCCGACAAACTGAGAGGTATCATCCACGCGTGGTGCTGGGCCGACCAGAGTCGCCTGCATCGGCGCGGAAGCCCCGGCGGGCCGCGGATCGTCCGTAATGCCAGTCAGGGCCCCACCGAAGGCCTCGATGGCGAGGAGCTGCAAGCTGGTTGGCGGCCCTGCTCCGAGGAGTTCAGGGGGAATGTCCAGCCGCACGAGGGGTCGGCGGAAATCGACCACCTGGGCGATCAGCCCGCCGGCCTCGATGGCCATCCCCGGTCGGGCCGCCAGGTCAGTGACTTCGCCATCGGCAGGCGCCAGGAGCGGCTGGCTGTAGGTGGACGTCTTCCGGCCACCTGACCGATCGACCTCGGCCACGGCCTTCTGCCACAATTCGACGGACGCCGCCGCGATCGCCTGCTGGGTCTCGGCCTCGGCCAGCAAGACACGGGCGTCATCCAGTTGCTGGCCGGGGACGATCTGGGAACGGGACAGTTTCTCGACCCGGCTCACCCGCGCCCGCTGAAGCTGGACGACCTTCTCCGCGCCTTCCTTTTTGAGGCGGGCGTTGTTCAGATTGTCCAGGAGCGCCAGTCGTTCCTGAGCACTGACCCGGATGTCGACCCAGCCCAGAAGTTGCCCCGAATGCACCCGCTGGCCAGGCGCGGGCCAGGCGGCGTCCGGCGAGGCCCGCAGAGTGCCGGCGAAGGGCGAGCGCACCTCGGCCGTGGCCTTCGGGTTCGGGATCACCTGACCGTAGGCCGGCAGCCTCCGGGTCCATGAGACGCTCCGGGCTGCCTCCTCTTCCAGCCCAAACTTTTTGGCGCCGTCGACTCCCAGATCCACGATGCCGCCTTTGGTCCGCTGGGGCGATTGGATCGTCTCCTCGTCCCCTTCTTGGAGCCGCTCGGCCCGCATCTGGCCGCTCACCCAGTAGGCGACGGAAAACAACCCGCCCACCAGCCCCAGGGTCAGCGTCCACTTGAGCCAGGCAGCAATCCACCGCAAGATCATGAGCAACTCCCCGTGGCGAACGCGCGGCCCATCGGCGACGTCAGGTGTCCATCATACCGGAGGACGACGACAATGTCCCATGCCGGAGCAGCCGGCCATTTCGCGGATCTCGATTGCCATGTAGACCGCCGCATCGATTCATCCGGGAGACAGCGGCACAGGCAGGAATAGCTTCAACGGGTCATCCACTACCGGCTCGAACCCGTGCTTGCGGTAAAAGTCGGTCGCGGCCTCGTCCTTGGCATGCACGAGCAGGAGTTTGAGGCCGGCGATTTCGGCAGCCTGCATCGTGCGCAGGATCGCATCCTTGAGGAGTGCCTTGCCGAGGCCCTTGCCCTGTTCTCGATGGTCCACCGCCAGGCGAGCCAGCGGCATCACCGGAATATCGTACCGGCCCAGGCCCTTCACGATTTTGACGGGAAGCTGCCTCTGGCCGATCGCGGCGTAGACCAGCGAGTAGTAGGCGGCCACGACCTTGCTCTCCGCACGCGTCGTGACGTAGCTGCGCACACTCCCCTTCTTCTGATTTTGCAGGGCATAGTTGCGCAAGTAAAGATTGAGCGCCGGCACGCCACAGTCAAAAGGGGCCCGGTCGTGCCCTCCGTCGAGGGGTGCAACAGCGGTGAATTCGGCTTCAGCCATCCAGGATCGACCGCTCGGTAAGAAGCTTGCGAAGGGCCGCGACGCTCGTGGCGGGTGGGTGATCGAGCACTTCAAAAATGTGGGCCACCTGTTTCTTGCTGAGCTCGACCGATCCCTCGTCGGCCAGCAGTTCGATCGCCATCTGGTAGGCGTTCTCCAGCACGAAGTCATTGATCGTGTGGCCGCACTGTTTCGCGGCGCGGGCAATCACCGCCTTCCGCTCCGGATCGACGCGGATGCTCAAGCGGCTTACTTTGTTCGAGAAAGTGGAATAACTCTTCGCCATGGACCTACCTTTCTGATTGTATACCCATTGTACACCCATTTTCCCCCTTCCCGCAAGTCGGAGCGGCAGCACGCCCAGCGACCGGGTCAGTACGGCGACCAGCCGGCCGGACTCGTGACGCAACAGTGCTCCACCAGCGCGCGGTCCGCTCATGCGTGGCCGAACGCTACCTCACGCCCAACGATTGCGTTCGCTTGGCGAGCTGCTTGCACGGAGCAGGATGACACGGACAGCCGGAATGCCAGCCCGGTCACCCGCGACGATTTGTTAGCTGCATCGCACCGCACGATTGCACGCGAATTCTCTGAATCCCCTTCGACTAATGGCATCCGGATACGATAGACGTTCAATCCGGAACGCTTCGCCTGGCAGATAGAACTCATCTTCCCACGGCCGCGCCCCCAACCTCTCAAGCAACCTCAGCATCCCTTTCGAGCGCGTCGGGAGGACGAAATACACAGTCGGGACGTTTTTGTGAATACGTCAAAGCTGGAAGGCTCGAGGAAGCCGTGCGCTCCGTCGCCGTCGGGGAGGCAACGAGACAATCCGGCGACCGCTCGCCTGTTCCTGGGCTTTGAGGTCGCGATGGATCGCCTGGAGGTCGTAGCCGAAGTTCTGCCCATAAGCTTCGCGTGCCTTCCGCACTTCTCGAAGAATGTCGTCCACGTCCGTCTCCATCCTTGGCCAGCAATACCTCCGGTGTGCAAATCGCCGGCGGCTCATAGGGGACAGTCGTTTCAAGGGAGACGCTCGGCCTCATGGCTTTATCGTACCCCGACCACTTTTTCGCAATCAATGTTTTCGTTCCTTTTCGTGAGCTGCTTCGGAAGCGCTGTTCGCTGTGAGAATACAACGAACAAACCACAACCGTACGGACACTGGCGCGAGAAAAAACATTGATGCGTCCGATACGATCGGGTTGGTCTCGCTTGCCGGTCACTGCGACCCGGTGACCGTGCTCTGGATCGCGCCGGGGAGAGTCCGGCCAACCCCGGCCGCCTCCTGCTGCGAGTACTGAAGCAAGACCCCGCCCAGCCCGGTCGGCGCACCTGGAGTGGCCTGGAGCGCCGTGCCGATTTCCGTCGGGTTCAACCCCCCCGTGAGTTCCAGGCCGGCAATCTCGATCGCGTGCTTGCGCAGCGATGTCAACGCGTCGATGTAAGACGTCTTCGTGCGGAGATACGTATCCTCCGCGTCGCGGACCCGCATGAAGTCGAAGCCCGTCTGGCCTCCCTGGAACGCCTCCTTGGTGAGTTTCAGATTCTCCAGGGTGCGGGGCAGGATCTCGCGGAGATGTTCAACCTGATTGCGGGCGCTCTCGTATTGCTGGAATGAGGTCGCCAACTGATCGGAGAGGGCCAGTTGCACGCGCTTGTATTCCTGTTGCTGCTGTCGGAGCAGGCCCTCCGCGTTGATGATGTTGCCGCGGTTGAGGTTCCAGAGCGGGATCGGAGCGGAAACCAGCGTGCTGACCTGGTTGAAATCTTTCACGTAGTCGCGCTGGATCACCGTCTGGACGGTGAGATTGGGAATCCTTAACCTCTTCTGGAGCAAGAGTTCAAATTCGGCCTCACGGACCTCGGCGGCCTGGGCGCGCAGCACGGGGCTGTCTGACATCAGCCGCCGCAACGACTCCTCCCACTCGAATCGGGGGATGTTGGCCTCCAGGTTGTCGGTCAGCATGGCCGGCGGCAAATGGGGTTCGCCAACCAGGTTGGCCAGTTGCCGCCAGGCGGCCTGGTGACGCAGCTTCGCGTCCTGGAGCGACGCGCTGACGGCATTCAGATGGATCTCGGCCTGGAGCACATCGGGACGCGACGCCTGCTTGGCCTCCAGCCGCTCTTTCACGTCCTTCAGGTCTTCCGCAGCCAGCCGTTCCAGCTCTCCCGCGGCGACGAGCGCGTTCTGCGCCCCCAGGACCTCGAAGTAACGCGTCCGCACGTCGTTGACGACGCGGCCGATCTGGGCCTTGAGCTGCCAACAGCGCCACTCGACCTCGATCCTCTCCGCCTGACCGATCACCTTGAGCTTGCCCGCCGTGACGATGTCCTGACCGATGAAAGCCCCCTGCGTCATCCCTTGCGACCGAGGGTCGGACGAGGACTGGACCCAGCCAACCGTGGGATTGGGGTAGCGAGTGAGCTGTCTGAGCAGTCCCTGCTGTTGCACCACGAGAGCCTGGGCAGACTGGATCGTGGGATTATTGCGGATGGCGACGGCCTCTAGCCCCGCGAGTGAGAGCGAGGCCGGACGGGGGGCGGACACCGCGGCGGCGCGAGGGCCAGCTTGCTCTTCCTGCCTGGATCGAAGAGAGGAATTGGGCGGAAGGGCCGGCGTTTCGTCAACATAGGCCGCTGCTGTGTTGCCCACCAGTGCGGCCGACCAGACGACGAGCACCGCGAAAAGCCGCTCCCGCATGACATCCACCCTCTGCGATTGGGAGCTTGCATTGTCCATTGCCGCCAGCGCGCTGTTCCCCCGCCGCATTCTCCCTGTCGGATTTATCGGTTGAGGCGGTCTTGCTCATCCAGCCCGAAATGAGTTTGATCTCGGCAGAGCGCAAAAGAACACCCACCTCCCTTGCGAGGTGGGTCTTTCTGGCGATCGTCCAGGGTTCTGGCTTTCCGGCGTCACTCCCGCTAGACCGACCTGTCGAACATGAGCTGCGGGAGCCATTCATCCCTGTTGCGGACCTCAACCGGACAAGAGATGAATCCGGCGTCGGCAGCCGTCCCTGAGCGATCGCCCCTGGACCGAGTCATTCGCTCCGAGGCGTCGATTGCTACTTACCCAGTAGCTCGTCTCCGTATCGTGTCCGTCCATCGCGACTGGTTCTGTCGCTACAACGGCCACGGCGTCTCACTCGGTGCCCCCTCTCAGTAAGGTGGGTGCCCGACAACAGGAAGGACAGTCTGCTTCTGGAGAAACGGAGCGGAGATCCGCAAAGCCCTTCACTTCACCCGACTTTTCCCCCGGCTGCCATCTTCCAGGCATGGCCTCCGGCGGGGGTCTGCTGCTACGGCAGCTTGACAGCTCGGGCTTCCTGTACCTTCCACTCTTTCTACGCTGGACGGAAGGCTGCCGTTCACGGGATTCCGGGAAAAGTGGCGAGTGGCGAGTATCGTAGGGTCCGCGGCGGGAACCAGACGCCCAGGCCCCGGGACCGGCCGTCGAGGGCCGAGGATCACGGGTACGATCAGGAGCAGGATCAAGAGCAAGAGCAGAACCTTCGTCTGCCCACTCGCCACTCGCCACTACCTACTCGCCACTACCCACTCAGACCTTGCGGGCCTGCTCAAGCTGCCGGATGAAGTCCGCATGCTCTGGCGTGCCGAGACCTTGCTGAACGACGGCGAATATGGCGTTCACGTCACCGCGCAACAGTGCGGCCGGGTCGAGCCAGAGTCCGGGAAACACGGTGCTGCGCAGGATGCCATCCGCGGCCGGGGGCATGTGCTCGAATTTCCCTTCGCGGTTCACGAACCAGTCGATCTGGTTGTCCAGCACCCGCCAGACGACGTACTCGCGAACGCCATTGCGCCGGTATGCCTCAAGCTTCTTTCCAAGGTCGTAACTGACACTGCTGGAAGCGACTTCAGCGACGAGGTCCGGCGCCCCTTCGATGTAGCCATCGTCGCTGATCCGCACCTGGCCCCCGTACTCCTGACGGATGAAGAGGAGGCAGTCGGGCTGGGGCATGTTCTTCGGGTCAAGGCGCACAGAACTGTTGTCGCTCCCATCGACATGCGGGACGCGACCCTTGTATGCATAGATCCAGAACACCAGATACCCATGCTGAGTGCCATGATAGGAATGTCGGACAGGTGACGCCAAGTAGACCTCCCCTTCGATCAACTCAGCCTTTTTGAGATTCGGCATCGCGTCATAGCGCCGCTCGAACTCGGCGCGTGTCAGGCGGTCGCCGTTCTCAAGCGGCGGAATCGTCCCGTTGCCCTGCACCTCGACCGTGCGTTCGGGTTTTGAGATTTGCGCGGAGACGACCATCGAACTTACCTCCGGACGGTTGATCCACATGGAGGCCAGGGCATCCGGTCCACACAGCGGACCCTACGATACTCCCTCAATTGTAGGCGATTCCGGAACGCCTCCCAGCAACAAAACCCGGATTCAGGCCGTCGCGAGACAGGATTCACCGGGACCGATCCTTCACCTGGGCTCGCGCCGCCTCCGCGACGCGATCGACCGTAAAGCCGAACTCTTCGAGCAGGTCCTTGAGCGGGGCCGAGGCGCCGAAGGTTCGCATGCCGATGCTCGTGCCGTGTTCGCCCACGTACTTGGACCAGCCGAAGGTCGAGGCCTGCTCGACCGAGACACGATTCTTGATCCAGGGGGGCAAGACGTGATCGCGGTACGACGGCTCCTGGTCGTCAAACAGCTCCCAGCAGGGCATGCTCACCACCCGTGCCTTGATTCTCTCCTGAGTCAGCTTCTCGTAGGCACCCACGCACAGCGAGACCTCGCTGCCGGTGCCGATCAGGATCACGTCGGGCTTGCCGTCTGGTGCATCGGCCAGGATGTAGGCCCCTTTCGCCAGACCGGAAGCGGGCGCGTACTTCGTCCGATCCAGTGTCGGGATGTTCTGGCGGGTCAAGATCAAGGCAGCAGGTTGATGGTGAAGCTGGATGATCACCTTCCAGGCCTCGACCACCTCGTTGGCGTCTGCCGGCCGCAGCACGAGGAGCCCGGGAATGGCTCGGAGCGAGGCAAGCTGCTCGATGGGCTGATGGGTTGGCCCGTCCTCGCCGACGCCGATCGAATCATGGGTATAGACGTAGATGACCGGCAATTCCATGAGAGCAGACAGGCGGATGGGCATCCGGCCGTAGTCGCTGAAGATCAAGAACGTGGCGCCGTAGGGCCGGACCTTGACCGTCGCCATTCCGTTGAGGATGCCTCCCATCGCGTGTTCGCGAATCCCGAAATGGAGGTTGCGGCCGCTATAGCTTCCTGCCTCGAAGTCTCCGGCGCCGTCGAAGGTCAAGCGTGTCTTGGTCGACGGGGCAAGGTCCGCGGCGCCGCCGATCAGCCAGGGAACGTTCTTGGCCAGGGCGCCCAGCACGTCGCCTGACGAGTTCCGCGTGGCGACCCCCTTCGCGTCGGCCGGAAACGTGGGCAAGCCCCTGTCCCAGCCGTCCGGGAGCTGGCGATGCTGGATCCGGGAGAGCTGGTCGGCGAGCTCGGGGTATTTCGCCTTGTACTCCGCCAGCCGGGCGAACCAGGCGTCGCGGAGGGCTTTGCCTCGCTGGCCGATCCCTTCCTTGAAGTGGTCGTAGACGCCGACGGGAACCAGAAACCGCGCATCTTCCGGCCAGCCGTAAAACTTCTTGGTCAGGCGGACCTCCTCAGCGCCCAGCGGCTCTCCATGGGCGCCATGGGTGTCTTGCTTGTTGGGCGAGCCCCAGGCGATGTGGCTGTCCACGATGATCAACGTCGGCCGGTCGTCGGTTTCGAGGAACGTCCGGTACGCGCGCTCCAGCAGTTCCAGGTCGTTGGCGTCGCCCACCCGGGTGACGTTCCAGCCGTGGGACATGAACCGCTCGGCGACATCTTCGCTGAACGCGAGATCGGTGCTCCCCTCGATGGTGATCCGGTTGTTGTCGTAGATCCAGCAAAGGTTGGACAGCCGGAAATGTCCGGCCAGCGAGGCGGCCTCGTGAGAGATGCCCTCCATCATGTCGCCGTCGCTACACAGCGCGTAGACGTTGAAATTGATCAGGTCCTCAAATCCCGGTTTGTTGAAGTAGGAGGCCATCCAGCGCTCGGCCATGGCCATGCCCACCGAGTTGGCGACGCCCTGGCCGAGTGGTCCGGTCGTCGTCTCGACCCCGGAGGTCAGCCGGTACTCGGGATGACCCGGGCACTTGCTGTGCAACTGGCGGAACTTCTTGATGTCGTCGAGCGAGACGGACGGAGTT
>JBMFUH010000225.1:0-8736 GCA_049966735.1 Isosphaeraceae bacterium | reverse complement strand
CGTCACCGCGCCGGCCGCTTTGACTCTTTCCTCAACCCTTTCCGGGTCGGCATCGACCCTTGCTCGAGGAGTGCTCACGACGATGGCCGTTACTCAGATCAAACTCATCGGTGCCGGTGTGGCCGCGGCCGGCGTGTTGCTGGGAGGCGTCGGCGCAGGTGCCTGGGTCCTGGGCGCGGGCGGCCAGGGAAACCAGAAAAGCCAGAGGAACGCGACGCAGGCCCCCGCGCCCGTGCAGGCAAGCAAGCGCGTCGTGCTACCGTCGTCATCGTCGGAGGTCCCGCCGACGGCCCCGCAGCCTTCGCCTCTCGCCCAGCCCCAGCCCAGCGTCGAGTCGCGGCTGCCCGCTCTCGAACGCAAGCTTGATATGCTGCTCAAGCTGATGCAGCAGAATCGCGAACCGATCTCGGAAAGAGGAGGCATTCGGCAGCCCAGATGGAAAATGCGGTCGACCGATCCTCCCGTTCTGCCCTCGGATGCTCCATTGCCTTCCCCCGTACAGCAAGCCCAGAACCAGGCCAAGCTCCCGCTTCCGCCTCGGGAAGAACCGTCGCTCGATCGTCTACCCGTAGGCAATCAGAACCCGGCGCAGCCTCCGCTACCGCGTGCGGAAGGACCGGCGCAGGAGCGTCCACCTCTCGCCAATCAGAGCCCGTTCGAGGCCGACCGGGTGCCTCAGCCTCCGCGTGAAAAACCAAGCCCGTTCGACCTGCAGCCCGGCACCGATCTGCAACCCAACCTGCTTCCTCAGCCTCCTCAGCCGGTGCGTGAACCAAGCCCGTTCGACCTGCGGCCCGCGGCCAATCCGCAATCCGACCAGCCTCCTCAGAATCCTCCGGCGGAGCCCCAGTTCCCGGCGAATCCGCCGCGTTTCAGCCGTCTCGCCCGCGATCCCTTCGAGACGCCTGTCGCTCCCCGTTCCTCGCTCAAGGAGATCGAGGCCCAGATCAGGATCGCGCTCGCGCAATTCGAGCGGAACAAGGCGGTCTTCCAATCTGGTGTCATCGGCAAGGAGAAGTACGACGAGCCAGTCGAGCAGCTCCGGCTGCTCCTGGGCCGTCTCGATGGCTGGGATGACGAGCTGGCCGAGGGATCGGAGCGATTGGAGATCGAGAAGATGAAGAAGAACGCGGAGGTCAAGATGGCCGAAGCACAGCTTGCTGGCACGTCCGCGACCGTGGCACGCATCAAGCGGCTCAACGAGCGCAACAAAGGCACAGTCGCGTCCGAGGAGTGGGTCAGAGCGGATTCCGATCATGCAGCCGCCTCGGCCAACGTCGAGGTGAGGCAAGCTGAAGCGAAAGAGGTCGAGCTCAGGCAGGCGCAGCTCGGCCGCCGCCGGGAAGGGATCAAGGCATGCATCGCGCTGATACGAAAGTCGGTGCCGGAACTGGGCAAGGAGCAAGGTCCCGCGAAGCCCTTCTAGAGCGGTTTTCTCTTGAGTTGCCGATGGGGTGGGTTCTCTCCTCCTTGTCCCTCGGGGAAAAGGTGGCCGGAACGGCCGGATGAGGGCAGACAGAAAACCAAGGACATTTCCACCATCATCCGCCCCTGCGGGGCACCTGGGCTCCTGGAGGGGACCAGGGGGAGAAGGTATGACCGTAGTGGCTTGCGTGAACGGCTGAGTGCCATGCAAGGGTAAACCGCTCCAAGTCTTTGCGCGGGGCTTCACATCTCGGCCCCCGACTTGCACGTCATTCAGTAAGTTGGATGGCATCGACGTCAGGAGGAGCGGGGGCATGAGGGTGGCGACGGATCTCGACGCGTTGCGGGTCTTTGTGTTGGTGAGGGTGGTCTGGAGCGTGGTGCGTGGACGGCACAGGGAAGACTGGGCCATCGAATACCTGACCGCGGAACGAGCCGTTGCCATTCATGCGGATCGGCCGTTGCCGGTGCACGGGGACGGCGAGGTGATCGGCGAAACGCCGCTGGAGGTTCAGGTCGTTCCGCGAGCCCTGGCCGTCGCGGTGCCGCTGCCTGACGGCCTTGAGCCAGCTCTGGAGAACTCCGAGTGACCGGTCCGGGGAGTCGCCATGAAGATCGTCCATCTCTCCGACATCCACGTCTGGCGATACACCTGGAACATGCGCCACTGGCTTGGGAGCGCGTGCGCTGGGGTTTTTCGAACTGCTCGCCGGCCGGGCTCGCCGGTTCCCACCGGCGAGGATCGGTGCCGTCGTGGAACGCGTGCTCAGCCTTGATCCTGACGATATCTTGACCGCAGGCCCCACGACCCGACCTCGCCGCCTGATCATCGCCTGTCATTATCCGGTGGTCGCACTCGTGGCATATCAGAGGGAACTGGTGCACAAGCGGTTGAAGAACGACGGCGAGGTCATCCGCTGGCTGGCCGGGATCGGTCCACATCTTTACTGCTGTGGCCATGTTCATGCGGCCTGGGCTCTGCGTCCCGCATCGCCGCCGAATCAGGTGTGTCTCAACGCGGGCGCTCCGCTGATGACCGGCTCCATGGGTCTGCGGCTGCCGGGTTTCCTGGAGATCGACCTTGATGAAGACTTGCTCACTGTGGCCCACCAGGCATGGACGGGCTCGGATTGGAAAGTCGTGCCGATGCTTCTGGGGATTCCGCTGAGTTGTCTGGGGAAACCTTCGATCGCGGCGAGTCCCGCGACTCCGTGAACCTGACGTCGATCACGAACGGGCAGCCGCTGCCATCATCCTGGATGTCCAAGCTGGGCAATTCGTTTGATGACGGCCATGGTCACACTCCTCGACGGACACTCCGCGCATGGGTATCCTACGATCTCGAACCCGAACCGAGACAAGTGCAAGCGCCGCCGCGCGGTTCTCGCTCACCGGATTCGCCCGCGGTATGATCGAGCCCTGGAGACACTCGCCTCACGGATGATTGCGAAAACTCATAGGTGCCTTGTATCGAGCGAAATTACCCATGTTCAAAGTGCACTCTCTTGCGTCGTCGCTCATTCTGCTGGCGATCGTCGCTCCGGCCCGGGGACAGAAGACGCCCAGCCCAGCGACCGACACCGGCCCCTGGATTCGCGCCAGCCAGATCGGCTATTTGCCCGACGACCCCAAGATTGCCGTGCTCTCCAGCGACACGGTCCTGGACGGGAACTTCACCGTCGGCCCGTTGACCGAAGCGATCGGTCCGGATCAGGGGGCCTGGGGACCGTTCGCCCACAACTACCGGCTCGACTTCTCGGCGCTGCGGACGCCCGGCAAGTATCGCATTCGCCGCGGCGCCGTGGAGTCGTTGCCCTTTGCGATCAGCCCAGACGCCTACGCCGCCGTGCCGGGGGCCCTCCTTGAGTTCATGAAGCTCCAGCGCTGCGGCGACAATCCGATCACGGACAAGAAATGCCACCAGCAAGACGGCATCGACACGACCAGCGGAGCGAAGGTCGACCTGGTGGGAGGCTGGCATGACGCGGCGGATCGGCTCAAGCACATGATCACAACTTCCTACTGCGTCGCGGCCCTGGCCCTGGTTCACGATCGGGCCGCGGGCGAGGAGGCCCGCTACGGCGCGAGGCTGGTGAAGAAGTTGCACCCCGCGCCGGACGTTCTTTATATCCAGATTGGCGACGATCGCGACCACCGGCCGCCGGAGACCCTCTGGCACGACGATCGCTCCAACTACGGTTGGGGCCCGGGCGGCCCGCGGGCGGCCTGGCGGGCGACGGGGCGGCCGGACGGCCCGAAGTACAAGAACAAGTCGACCGGCATGGCCAGCCTGGCCGGCCGCTGCGCCGCGGCCCTGGCGCTCACCGGCGACATGGCTGCCGCCCGCTCGTTTTACAAGCTGGCCCAGGATCACCCGGGCGCGGCCATGTCGATTCCCGTCCTCGCCCCGTACTATTACGGCGAGAGCACCTACTTCGACGACCTGGAATGGGGGGCGGTCGAGCTTTTCCGAGCCACTCATGAGCAGGCGTTTCTCGATCAGGCGATTCGCTACGCCGACCAGGCCGGAGACAACCCCTGGATGGGCCGGGACCGACACGGCCATTACGAGTTTTTTCCCTACGTGAACCTGGCGCACTGGCGGCTGCATCCCCTGGTCGATGCCCGGACGAAGAAACGCCTGGCGGACTATTATCGGGCCGGGCTGGAGCGCATTCGCCCGCGGGCCGAGCGTAATCCGTACCGTCTGGGCACACCCCTGGTGTGGTGCTCGACCAACGACGTCATCGCCTTCGCCACCCAGGCCAGACTCTACGAGAGGATGACCGGCGACCGCCGCTACCGGCGCCTGGCCGCCGAGGCCCGCGACTGGATTTTCGGCCGCAATCCCTGGGGCGTCTCGTTCGTGCTGGGCGTGCCCGCGGGGGGACGAGCCGCCAGCCGTCCGCACCACCTCTTTTTCAAGCGGATCAACCACCTACCCAAAGGTGGGTTGGTGGACGGACCAGTGAGCCGGGAGATCAACGCCAGCCTCAAGTACTCGACGTTCGGCCTCGATCCGCTGGCTCGCTTTCAGTCTGATGTCGCGGTCTATCATGATGAGTTTGCCGATTTCTCCACCAACGAGCCGATCATCGACGGGACGGTCTCGCTTCTACTTCTTCTGGATCTCTGGCAGTCGGCCGAGGGATGAACAACACCATGGTTCCCAACATGATCGGTGCGTACGGCCCCTGGGCGGCGGGACTGGCCGGCGACGGCCCCGGGCGGCTCTCGTTCCGCAACCCCCGGTTCCACCAGAGCGATCTCGATTCCTGGCGGACCCACGCCCGGCAGCGGCTCAAGGCCTGCCTGCTCCAGCCCAAGCCCGTCGAGTCTCCCAGGGTGCAGGTCCAACATCAGCTCATCTACGACGGTCTGCACGTCGAGCACCTCGCCTGGCAGCTTCCCTACGGTCCGCCGACCGAGGCTTACTTCTTCAAGCCCGAAGGCGCCAAAGGGCCTCTGCCCGCCGTGCTGGGCCTGCACGATCACGGCGGCGACAAATACTTCGGCGCCCGCAAGATCTGCCAGATCAGCGACCAGCTTCATCCCCTGATGAAGGCCCACCGCCACGAGTACTACGGAGGCGTGAGCTGGGCCAATGCGCTGGCCAGACGGGGTTACGCCGTGCTCGTCCATGACGCGTTCGCCTTCGCCAGCCGCCGCGTCCGCTACGCCGACTTGCCCGAGGTCATCCGCAAGGACCACAAAGAAGTGGACCCCGAATCCACGGCCGAGATCGAAACTTACAACCAGTTCGCCGCCGAGCACGAACACCTGATGGCCAAGAGCCTCTTCTCCGCCGGTACCACCTGGCCGGGCGTCTTCACCAGCGAAGACCAGCGCGCCCTCGACGTCCTCTGCGCCCGACCCGACGTCGATCCCGGCCGCGTCGGCTGCGCGGGACTTTCCGGCGGCGGCCTCCGCACCGTCTATTTGGCGGGGCTCGACGACCGCATCCACTGCGCCTGCTGCGCGGGGATGATGACCACGTGGCGCGATTACTTGCTCAACAAGTGCTACACACATACGTGGATGATCTATGTCCCGGGCCTGCCTCCGGACCTGGATTATCCGGAGATCCTTGGCCTGCACGCGCCGCGGCCCACACTGGTCTTGAACAACCAGGGCGACGACCTCTTCACGATCGACGAGATGCGTCGGGCCGACCGGATGCTGGGCGAGGTTTTCACCAAAGCTGGCGCGGGCGACCGCTACCGCTGCACCTTCTATCCCGGCCCCCACAAGTTCAATCTCCCCATGCAGGATGAGGCATTCGCCTGGTTCGACAGGTGGCTCAAGGGGTGATTGCTCCGCGGGCCTTACCTTGCCCCTTGCTCCGCGTCCAGGAACGGCAGCCGTGGGTTATAGCTGGCGCTGCCGACGTTGGCGGTGTCAAACCTCGACGGATTGGTGATCGTGATCGCACCTGTCCGGGCATTCAGAGAGAGGACCGTGATCTCTCCCTTCAGCTCCCGACCCTGAAAGTTTGGTGCAAGACCCCGCGGCAGCGGCAGTGATGGAAACGAAGAGGGCAGCGGATCGAAGATGTCGCCGCGGTCGGCCAGCCAGAAGTGAAGATAAGCCGAGGTTAGACCGAAGCTCGACGGGCATGAGTAGATCGTGGTGGGGATCACCTCACCGCGTGGAGAGAGCATGATATCAACCTGCCCCGAAAGGCTGTTGAACGGCAGGCGCGACCGCTCGCGGGTGGTGCCCAAGGTGGACAGGTCGACCACCACGTTTGAGGGAAACTCGATGGCCGCGGTAGCCGATGAAGGCACCGGCCTCCTACGGATGGTGTAGGGCATGTTGAATTTGGGGGTCGCGACCAGGCTGGCCGGCCACTTCTCAACTTCCCACTCGGCAACCTCGTCGATCTGACCATCGCCATTGTTGTCCACCCCATCAAAGCCCTCGTCGACAAAACCGTTCTGGTCGTCATCCTGGCCGTTGACCAGGAAGAGAAAATCGACCTCCACGACCTGGCCATACCAGCGATTGAGGGGGCTCTTGGTTCCTGGGAAATCCACCCCGGGCCTGCCGCAGTTGACGAAGAGCTCCGGATTGAACGTCGTCATCGGCCCGACCACCGTATACCAGCCTCCCGCGTTGCCGAACCGGATCTGATCGCCGATCCGGATGTTCCAGAACCAGCTCGTCGGCGGATTGGCGACGAGCGTGGTGGGATCGACCGGGCTTTCCTCCACCATGAGGACGTGGGTTGGCCAGGGGTAGGTGTAGACTGAGGAACCAAGATAGGGCGGAGGGAAACCAGGCAATCCGGGAGCTGCGAAGGGGAAGATGCTGGCCAGCCCCTCGCTGTAGTCGGCCGCGGGCTCGATGGGTATGACGCGATTGGCGCAGAGGGCCGTCGCACGATCGATCTGCCCGCTGGACAGTCTGTTCAGCGGCCAGGCGGGATCGAGCACCAGGCGAATTCCCCGGGGCTCGCCGTGTGCAATCGCGGCGTCACGCGCCGCCACGAGCGCCCCATGAAGCAGCCTCGCCGCCTGGTGGCTGGCGAGCGCCCCGGGCGACAGCACCGGCCGGAGGAGCACGAACGTGATCAGGATGATCACGATGACGACCAGAAGCTCGATCAGGGTGAACCCACGGCTCCGCGTGGAGCGCGGGCTATGCCCAAGTCCGCTCGGCGTTGCGGGTCCTATCCTCGTCCTCTTGCATCCGAGCCGCCCGGACGGCAGGCTCGATACGATCCTGCTGCTCCAGCACTGGGAACCATAGAGCGCGGAGACAAGGAGTGAGAACATCGTAGTCGTTCTCTCGAGCGCGCACCCTCAGCGCAACATCGCCGGTCGGCGATCCGGTGGGGCAAGCGGCTCCGTTCGCCGGTCAAGGAGGTGGGAGTCAAGACTGGGGCCTCTCGATTCACGAGCGCCAGTCTGCTTCACGGATCCACTCTGATCCGCTCACCGGCCAGAGGCCGGCCCCCCAGACAATCATCACAGCATTTTTAACAGTCGCCATGCCCCAACGCCAGAAGTTTTCTATGATGTATATAAAAGGAAACTTGGTCGGGGCGAGTGAGACATCAGACGACGGCTGGCGCGAAACAAGGGCGTCTCCGCTCCGCGGCACCGACCATCCTCTCGCACATCCACCGGGAGGGAGACTTCTGCCGGCGGAGGAGATCACTTCGAAGTCTTTTGAATCGGAACCTCCCATGGGTGAAAGCATAACAAGTATTATCTGCCCCGAATGCGGCGCCGAACGCAGATCGGAACGGGGCGTCCGGCCCGGCATGAGGGTCCGCTGCCACAAGTGCAGCACGTCTTTCGTCCCGCTCCCCTTGCTAGATGACGACGACGCTCCGTTGCCTCCGCCTCCCCTGCCCGGCAAGGGGCCGCGCCGCAAGTCGATTGCCAAGAAAGAACTGCACGGCAACTATCACGATCGGTTTCAGGGATCGCGGCACAGCGCGATGATCGTCGGGGGCATCTTGCTGGCGGGTACGGCGGGACTTGGCTTCAGCATCTACAGGCAAATGCAGCACGATCTCGATATCACGCAGCATGATGTGGCGAAGGCCCGGGAGAGTCTGGTCGACAAGGAGCTTGGCCCCAATCCGACCAAACGCAAGGCTCAACCTCCCGCCGCGAGGGCGGAGGCGCCGGTTGCGGAGAAGTCGGAGCAACCGGGAGAAAAAAGCCGAGTCGCCGTTTCCCAACCGGCAAGGCCAGCGGCCAAGGCCGCACACGCGTTTGACCCGAGCATCATGGTCATCAAACCGCAGGCGCAGCACGCCCCGGGGCAGCCTTCCGCAACCGCGCCCTTGAATCTCTTTGGGCAAGCAGGCGCGGATTCCACCGCCCAGCAAAACGCCAGGGCGGCTGCCGAACGAAAGGCCAGGGCGGCCGCCGAACGTGCCGCTCTCGAGAAGGCGGCGAAGATCAAGCTCGATCGCGCGAGAAAGCTCGAGAACGATGGCAAGCCCCTGACGGCGCAGGATCGTTTTCGCGAGATTCTCAACGAGTTCCCCGACACCGAAGCCGCGAAGACCGCCAGGGAGCGGTTCGACGCGCTCAGCAAGAAGGCGAGGAAGTGACGTTCAGTCGGTTTCTCGCTTAGCTCCGGCCTCCCAGGCAAAAGCCCGCCACACGGGCCGTCTGGGCTCGTTGGGCGGGCTTGGTTCATCCCGTCGTCAAATCAACGCCTGGTTGCCTCAAGCGACCGCTTTACTAGTTGGTGAACTCGTCCTGGTTCACGGGAAGCTGCCTGTACCCGGCAATACCGAGCGTCGGATTCGGCAGCGGCAGCTTGCTGCCGGCGGGTGTCATGATCTTG
>JBMFUH010000224.1:0-8740 GCA_049966735.1 Isosphaeraceae bacterium | reverse complement strand
GGCTGCGAGCGGTCATCGAGCAGGTCGAAGGAGAATCCCTGCCGTCTGTTTGATCCATCACGACTCAGGGGAGAACGAACATGGCTGCGCGATCAACGAGGTGCGACCCGGACCGCTTGCGATTCTCCCTGGAGGATCGACTTTCCGAAACGGACCAATCCGAGCTGGCGGAGCACCTGGAACACTGCGAGGCTTGCCGGCAGGGGCTGGAGCGGCTGGCAGCGGCCAGCCAGTTCTGGGGCGATGCACGGTTGCTTCTCGATGGTTCCGAACCGAAGACTCCGCCGACGTTGGGGCTGGGCCCGATCCCGTTCGGGACGGATGACGAAACCGATGAGCCCCCCGATGGGTCCGCCTGGGCCCGGCTGCTCGATCCGGCGGAGCCGGGCCGCGACGACATCCTGGGCCGGCTCGGTTCGTACGAGATTCTCCAGGTGCTGGGGCAGGGGGGGATGGGCGTGGTCCTCAAGGCCCGCGACCTTGCGCTCGATCGGACGGTGGCGATCAAGGTGCTGACGCCCGCGCTGGCTCACTCGGCCTCCGCGCGGCGGCGGTTCGCCCGCGAGGCCCGCGCGGTGGCGGCCGTGGCCCACGAGCACATTGTGGCGATCCATAACGTCGATGAGTTTCACGGTTTGCCTTACCTCGTGATGCAGTACATCCCCGGCCGGTCGCTCCAGGAACGGCTCGACGCGGCGGGGCCTCTCGAGCTCAAGGAGATTCTCCGGATCGGCATGCAGGCAGCTCGGGCGCTGGCGGCGGCCCATGCTCAGGGGGTGGTCCACCGCGACATCAAGCCGGCCAATATCCTGCTGGAGAACTGCGTCGAGCGCGTGAAGCTTACTGACTTCGGGCTGGCCCGAGTCATTGACGACGCCAGCGTAACGCAAAGTGGGGTCATTGCCGGCACGCCCCAGTACATGGCCGCCGAGCAGGCCCGCGGCGAGCCGGTGGACGCCCGCGCCGACCTGTTCTCCCTGGGCGCTGTGCCCTACGCCATGGCCGTCGGCCGACCGCCCTTCCGGGCCAACTCGGCCCTGGCCGTGCTCAAGCGGGTCTGCGACGACCGGCATCACGCGATCCGCGAGCTGAACCCGGACGTGCCAGACTGGCTGGGAGCCGTGATCGATCGCCTCCTGGCCAAGGAGCCGGCCGAGCGATTCCAGTCGGCCACCGAGGTCGCCGAGATCCTCGAGCGCGGGCTGGCTCACATGCAGCAGCCGACGATGGTGCCAAGACCAGAAATCCTAGCACTTATAGGGTCCGCTGTGCGGACCGGAACTGCCGTGCCCGGACCAACCATCGACCGGCCCGACAATCCTGTAGGGTCCGCTGTGCGGACCGGGACCGCGTGGCCCGAATCCGCCCATGAGGTCCGCACAGCGGACCCTACGACTTCCCGGCGTCCCTTGGGTCGGCTGGCAATGGTGGCCGGACTGCTCTTGGTCGCCATGGCTGGCCTGGGCGCATCGGAAGCGTCCGGCTTGACCCAGGTCTCGGAGTTCGTCGCCACGGTCCTCCGGATCAAGACGCCCGAGGGGACGCTCGTGGTCAACGTCGATGATCCGAACGTGAAGGTCGATGTCGACGACGAAACCGTGATCATCGGCGGCGCGGGGCCTCAGGAACTCCGCCTCCAGATCGGCAAGCACCACGTCCAGGCATCACGGAACGGCCAGACGGTCAAGGATGAGATGGTCACGATCATGAAAGGCAAGAAGGAGATCGTGAGCATTGGTTTCGAGCCGACTTCCAATGTGGCGGCGCGCCAGCCCGAGGCTCCCGGTCCCATGTCGGCACCGCGGTCACATGAGGCCCAATGCACGGCCTGCCACGAGAGCCCCGCCGCCGCCAATGTGCACCTGCCGGCCGATCACCCGCCGCTCGAGCAGGGAAGCTGGCTGGACCGGAATCGGGCCTCATTGCGCTGGAGACAAGTGATTCCCCGCGGCCTGGTCTGGAGCCTTGCTTTCAGTCCTGATGGCCGTCGGCTGGCGATCGGCCAGCAGGGCTTGAATGGGCATCCGGGCTTCCTGCGGCTCCGGGATGTGGCTAAGCAGAAGGATGTCATGGCGAGGGCGCGTCCGTCGGCCTATCGCTGCGTGGCCTTCTCACGTGACGGCAAGAGCCTCGCTTTAGGCAGCATGGACCAGACCGTGAAGCTCTGGGACTTGGGGCCGGGCTACCCGCCGGCCTACCTGAGCGAGGACATCGTCCCGGGCGAGACGGGGTACGGTGAGAACACAAAGTAGTCCTTGGTCCTTGCGCTCGCTCCGCTCGCAGTGGGATCGTGACCGCTCCTTTCACACCGACATCGGCCGGATCTTCTGCGTGGCGCCGCCGTGGTCAACGAGCACGGCGGCGCCGGATTCGAACTTCGAGTCGCCGGTGAACATGGCCAGGACCACGTTGGCGACGTCTTCAGGGCGTGCGGCCTGGCCGCTGGGGTTCAACCCGGCCAGGCGGTTTTTCGCCTCGATCTCGTGATGGGTCAAGCGGTCGACCATCGGTGTGTCGGTCAGCCAGGGGCAGACCGCGAAGACCTTGATGTTGTCGCTGGCGAAGCCGGCGGCGACCGACTGGGTCATGCTGATCACCCCGGCCTGGGTCGCTCCCAGAAGGACCGCGTCGGGGAACGGCAAGACCGTGCCGACGAACGACGAGGTGTTGACAATGGTCCCTCCCCCTTGCCGGACGAAGATGGGCAGAACCTCCTTCATGCAGAGGAAGACGCCCTTGAGGTTGATCGAGAGAACATCGTCGACGACCTCCTCGGGACTTGCCGTGATCGGGCCCAGCACTCCCTCGATCCCCGCGTTGTTGAACAGGTAATCCAGGCTGCCGTAAAACTCGAGCGTCTGGTCGAAGAGGGTGGCGATGGCGTTCTCGATCCGGACGTCGGTCCGGACGAACTTGACCGCGTAGCCCTGTTTCGCCAGGTCGTAGGCGGAGGTCTTGCCGCGCACGTGGTCGCGCCCGGCGATCACGACCTTGGCGCCTCCGGCTGCCAGCCGGGTGGCGACGGCCTTGCCAATTCCGGTCGCCCCTCCCGTGATCACGGCAACCTTTCCTGCAAAGGGATCAGCCATTTTCGCTCGCCTCGCTTCGCGTGTTCGGTTTTCAGTGCTTAGTGTTCAGGTTCCGGATCAGAACGCAAAGGAATTTGCTGAAAACTGAACACCAAAAACCGACTGGAGGGCATTTGCTGAAAACTGAACACTGAACACCAAATGACCTAATGACTCAAGGACTTCACGAAGATGTTCTTGAACTGCACCAGGCTGGGCGGTCCGGCCCACTGCCCGTTTCGCTTGCCGCCGTGATGCTGGAGAGCGATCCGGCCGCGGGCGGGCAGGTCCGGAATCCGGGCGCCCGGGATGACCACCACGCCATTGAGCACGGTCCGCACCGTATTGCCCCGGACGGTGATCTCGAACCGGTTCCACTGGCCGACGGGCTTGTCGGCCTGGTGGCGGGGAGTGACGGCGGCCCGCAGCTCCGGCGGGGTTTTCGGGTCGGTCCGGATGCCGTACATCTCGCCCGAACCGATGGGCCAGCACCAGATGTTGACCTGATGTCTGCCGGAGCCTCGCAGGTAGATGCCGGAATCCGCGTCGGGCAGGGCCAGCTTCAGCTCCTTACCGTGGATGTCCTTGGCATGAGTGCCGTCAGGCAGAATGTAGGGGACGCCACGGTTGATGTAAGGCGCTTGCTTGAGCCGCCAGTCGACGTGCAGCTCGAAGTCGCCAAATTCCTTGTCCAGCCAGAGCGCCTTGTCGCCCGGCGCCTCGCTCTGGGCGTCGTAGTCGATGACCCCGTCCACGACCTTCCAGTGGCCGCCGTCCCCCTCGGGGACCTTCCAGCCGGAGAGGTCCTTGCCATTGAAGAGCGAGATGAAGCCGGGAGGCGGCTCGTTATCGCCTGCCCAGGCCGCCGCGGCAAGGCCCAGCAGCAGCAATGCGGCGACCGCGGCCCGATCGACGCGCCGACCCAGCCTTTTCAGAACGCGAAGATGAAACCTGGCACGACTCATCGCAATGTCCTCCTCGACCTCGGTGCGGAAGCTCATGCTGTTTCCGTTTATCGTAGCGCAGCGGTCGGAGCCGAGCAAGGAAGTGCCGGGATTGATGGGATCGCGGAGGTGTTGACTCCGACTGATGGTTGGGGCTGGCGAGATTGGCCGAGAGAGATAGAGTATCATCCAGAACCATGAGAGTTGGCCGCACGCCTGGATCCAGCTCCACAGAGAGGAGGGAGGGTGTCTTGAAGACAGGTATTGGCCCGCCGCGTCGACCCGGGAAACATCAACTCGTCGGCTCGAAGCGATTCGTCATTCCCGACCTGAGTTGGTCGGTCTATGAAACGTGGGTTGATAGCCTGCCGGAACGCAGCGCGATCCGGATGGCATTCGATGGGAGTAACCTGGAAATCATGACCAAGAGCCCCGACCACGAGAAGTTCAGGCAACTGCTGGGATACCTGGTGCTGGAAATCGCCAAGGTCCTTCACCTGCCGCTCTCCAGCTATGGCGAGATGACATGGAAGCGGCCGACGATCAGCCGAGGCATCGAGGCCGATCAGTGCTATTACCTGAACCGGCGCAAGATCGAGATGGCCGCCAGGACCAAGGGCAAGGGAGAACTGAGAGCGGCCAGCATGCCCCCTCCCGACCTGGCCATCGAGATCGACATCTCCGGTCCCGAAATCGACCGGCCAGGAATCTACGCGGCGATGAAGGTCGCCGAAGTCTGGCGGTTCGATGGTGAAAAGGTCGTGATCGAGCGACTGGGTCGTGATGGCCGCTATCGAGCAACCGCTGCCAGCCGATTGCTCCGGATCAAGGCCGTCGAACTGACGCGCTGGCTCACCGTCGAAGATACCAGTGACGAGGCGCGGTGGGCGAAACGACTCGCTTCCTGGTTGGAAACGCGCTGGGCTGAGTGACACGCGGGCTCTCATCGATCGATTGCGAGGTCACGTCGAACAAGCATTGCCCCGGGTCAACTTGAGTTGGCCCGGAAAGTCGGAACTGGGACCATGCCGGAATCGGGAAGGGGTGGATCCGAGACGGGGACGAAAAGAGACTCTTGCAGGCTGCCCCCCTCCGTCGTGGACCGGTGGAGGTCAAGGCCTCTTCCAGGACTCTATCGTTGGCTCGTCCGGATAGTCCTTATCGGTAGTGCAGGCATGGGCTGGCGCGCTGCGAGATGGCCAGGCCTACTGATCGGTCTGATCGTCGGTTGCCTGGCGGCGCTGGCTCTATGGGTTCGCGGACATTATGTTGCGGCCGGCGACCGGGTACGTGCGCACCAACGCGACATGGCGAGGATCTCCACGGATCAGCTTCGTCGACTCGTGGGCGATGGAGTCTGGCCCGACGCTGGATTCGCAGCCAGTGAACTGGGGCGACGGGGTATCGACGTACGCCCTTCGATTGAATCACTTTGCGCCCTGTTGACCTCTCCCGATAGCCAACGTCGGGCGCTGGGGGTGGGCATGTTTTCGGCCTTCTACCCAGAGGTCGGCCAGCGGATGCTACCCGGATGGTCGTCATTGGATGCACCCGAGTTATGGCGAGCACGGTTGGAGGGCTTGTTGGGTCCGAGTCTAGGAACACCTGCGGATGAGCTCGGCGGCGATGGACAACCGTAACGGGTCCCCATCAACGGACGCATCACTCAGGCGAGTTCAACCATTTAATACGTGCCAGTGAAGGACTTAATACGTGCCAGTGAAGGACGGAAAAAGAGCACGAGGGCGTCGCTGCACGGTGCATGTCGGCTGTCAAGTATGGACCAAGTACTTTTCCATCTCCGGTATCCTCTGAGCCGGTCACAGCGGCTTGTCCCGCATCTCCAGATCTGGGGCACGCTGTTCACGCTGTTCGTGCTCTTTCTCTTCTCGTTCTTCTGCGTCAGATCGTTGGTCGCGGTATTCGCGCTGGATGTGTCAGGCCTGGCGGTTTTTGGCGGCCTGGCGCTCGGTATGCTCTTGCCGTTTCGAGGGCTTTTCGTCGGTCTACTGGACGTCGCGTTGGTCCCGGTGCGGAACGTAGACGTGGTTTTTGTGGAGAACGCGGCCGGCATTCTGATGGGTGATGATCGCTGGTGGCTCTTTCTCGATGGCATCACCGACATCCGGATGTTCAAGCGCGATGTGTGGACCGTTCAACACTTCAACGGTGCGGTGTTGCACATGCCAGCTTCGGCAATCACCGAGGAGCAATTGGCTCACCTCAAAACGGCCATGGAGTTCGGCCGCACTCCGGAAGGGATCAGAAAGGTCATCGAGCGAGGCAAGGTCATCAAGGAACTCACGGAGCAGGAACGAAAGGGGCGAGGCCGTGACCATGGCCAAAGCACCTCGAAGAGGGACGCCTGAAGTATCGAGGAAGAAAGACGATGGATGAGCAGCACAGAACCACGGTGCGCTGACGAGCCTGGCACGCACAGGCTGGCTGACCCGCGTTTCTCACGAGGGCCTGCTGGGGGACGGCGACTCGTCATCACGGGAAGACAAACGGATTCACGAACCGCACGCCATCGATGTCCCGGCCATGCTGGAAGTCCTCGGTGTAGACCAAGGGGACGGAGTTCTCGCGAGCGGCTGCCCAGATCAAGGCGTCCCAGAAAGACAGACTGGTCCGGGTGATCGCATCGAGGGCTCGGAGGGTGACGGAGACGGTCAAGGGCAACACAAGTGCCGCGTTGGCGAGATCCTGAATTGTCTGGCTCGCCTCCTCGTGCGAGAGCGCGGGCGGTTTGTTTGTTCGCGTCGCCGCGTGGTAGAACTCGTTCAGCACTTGCGCGCTTACCACGAGTTCTCCGCGAAGTGTCAGTTGCTCGATCAAGCCCAACGCGACGTCGCGCTTATCGCCTGCGGCGGGATCCGCCGCGTAGATCAAGATGTTCGTACCAACGAGGGCGGTCGAAGCGGTCATAGAGATCCTCTCGTTTCAGGTAAGGAGGGTCCCCGAAGGGAATCCCCCTCTTCAACCGAGCCAGGAATCGGTCCGCTGCCGCGAGTCGGGCCGACTCGTTGATCTTCCCCAACTCGCCTCGCTTTTCAGCCACCTCGGAGGTCAGGAACGTCACGAGTACAGGCGCAGGTCCGCCAATTCCGGAAGGAGGATCAGGCAGTTCCACCTTGCCATCTCTGTAAACGCCTTCGACGGTGATCATCGTCATTGCCAATCTCCCCCATGTCCACTAGAAAAGACCGGAATGATTTTACTGGTGGAGGTAGTTATCTTCCACTCATCGCCGATCTTGACCTTATTGTATCGTTTTCAGTCGTGCTCCCTGGAGCGTGTTCCTTTCAGCCCGTCAGCTTGCGCGCCATTGATTTCGGTAAACTCGCCGGGTCGAGGGTCCCTCGCCGGGGTTTTCGTCGTATAGGTTTGTGTACAGGGAGTTCGGCGCGAGCCGCCTGGATAAGCCCAGGGTGATTTGACGACGGCCGGGCAACCTGAGACAATTTGTTCAGCAGTTGGCGTTTGAGGTCGACGTCTGACCGGGTAGGCACCGTGTTTCACCTCACACTCGAGCAGGGGCACAGTCTGCTTGTCATGCTGGCGGTCGCCGCGACGGCCGTCATCCTGGCCGGGGTCTTTTACCGGCGGGCCTTCGCGCAGCTCTTGCCGGAGCGGCGACGGCTGCTCGTGGCTTTGCGAACCGCGGCCATCCTCCTCGTCGTCCTGCTCCTCTTCCGCCCAGTTTTGAGCATCGAGCGCGACGTGGTCGAGCGGAGGAGCGTGATCCTGGCCCTGGACACGTCGGCCTCGATGTCCACGGCCGACGACGGCACCGGCACCAGCCGGTTCGAGCAGGCCAGGACCCGCGTGCTCGACTGGTCAACCCGACTCAAGAATGACTTTGACCTGCACGTACTCGAGTTCAGCGAGCGCGCCGCTCCGCTCGAGAAGCTCGGCGCCGTTTCGCAGTTGAAGCCCGAAGGCACGGCCACCTCGCTCACCCGCGCAGTGGGGACCGCGGCACGCGTCGTGGACCGGCGGAAGATCGAGGCGGTCATCCTCTTCTCCGACGGCATCCACAACGCCGCCGGAGACCCGGCCGCCTCGGCGCGCAAGCTGGGGGTCGTGGTCGACGCCGTCGGCGTCGGCAACAGCCTCCGGAACAGCCCGTCGCACCGCGATGTCCGCGTGGCCGATCTGGAATGTCCCGAACAGTTGCCCGTGAACAACCGCGCCCGGATCACCGCCCACGTCGGCCAGTCGGGGCTCGGCGGGCAGGTCGTGAAGGTCGCGCTGGAGGAAGACGGCAAACCGATCGATCAGTCCGAACTCGTTTTGAGCGAAGGAGACGCACCGCAGGAGGTCGTCTTTCAGTTTGTCCCGTCGGTCAAGGGGCGGCACACTCTCGCGGTGCGCATTCCCCCGGTCTCGGAAGAGAAGATCGTTCAAAACAACAACCGGTCGACGGTGGTGCAGGTGGTCGACAGCAAGATACGTGTCCTCTACCTGGAAGGAACGCTCCGCGCCGAGTACGGAGCGCTCGTGCAGCGGTTCCTGTCCCGGGACCCGGATCTCGAGTTCTGCTCGCTGGTCCAGACCCGCCCCAACGTCTTCGTTGAGCGGTCGAACATGGAAGGGATCAAGCTGACCGGTTTGCCTGGCGACGCCGCGACCTTCGAGAAATTCGACGTCGTCCTGCTCGGTGATCTGGACAGCACCTACTGGAAGCCGCAGACGCTCGATCTCTTGATCAAGCGGGTGCGCGAC
>JBMFUH010000223.1:0-8750 GCA_049966735.1 Isosphaeraceae bacterium | reverse complement strand
GGGGCTGCAACCCCAGAGCTTGCCACGGAAGCGCTGGCGAAATCGTGTCCGGCGTCCAAGATTCTCGAAGTTCGTAGTACAGAGGCAGACCGGAGCGGGGCCGGAGTTGAGGTTCGATCGTCAGGGGAGTCTGGCTGACACAGGACGTGACCAAACGAAGCCAACGAGGGGTCTCCGGTCTCCTCGGGCGGAAATCGACGAAACAAAGCCACGATGGACGTGGTTCCTCGCCTTTGTCGAAACAAAGCCAACGCGGGTTGTGTGGGCAGGTGGCAATCGGCGAAACAAAGCCAACGCGGCAGTGGATTCTCCCTTTCGACGAAACAAAGCCACGGCCGGTTGTCTGATCTCGCCAGGTGATGATCGACGAAACAAAGCCACGGCCGGCCTATGACGGAATTGGCTCCACGGGGCCCAGTCCAGACCGGATACCGGGAAGTTATTCCACGCCTATTCCCAAGCTGACAACTCCCGACATCGCATGCTTGCATTGGTGGAAATTTGCGATCTCCCGCATTCCCCAAAAAAAACATTTGCCCGCAACGGGCAGCGACACTATAATTGTTATTGAGATTCAGTCTCAACAGGGGCGAGCAGGTATTGCACGACCCTGTTCCGCTTCTTAAATTGTGCCGCCAGAGCTTTCGCTTTACCGAGGAATAGGTAATGAAGATGCCGACGCAGGCTGGTAGCAAGGAAACACATCCGGAATTGATCCCTCTCTGCTGGCTGCGTGCTGGCGAGAGGGGATGCGTGGGAGGAGTAGTCGGTGCTTGTGATATGGTTCACCGCCTCCGCGAGATGGGGCTTTACGACGGAGCGCCGATCCAGATGATCCGACCAGGCAGCCCGTGCATCATTGGCCTTCAAGGACAGCGGCTCGGTTTCCGGATGGATGATTGTGCGAACGTAATGATTCGCGTGAACGCCAAGGCGTCTTAACCTTATCCGGCAGGCAGGGACGCCGGCGAGCCTCGAGCGGTCTTTCTCACATATGACCTCTTCCCTCACGGACAAGCGCCCGCTCACTGTCGCGCTGATCGGCAATCCCAATACTGGCAAGTCGACGCTCTTCGGGGCCTTGAGCGGCATCCGGCAACGGGTGGGCAACTATCCCGGGGTCACGGTCGAGAAGTCGCTCGGCGAGATGGAGCACGCCGGGCGCCGGTGGATCCTGGTCGATCTGCCCGGCACGTACAGCCTTGCGCCTCGGTCGCTGGATGAGATGGTCGCGGTCGACGTCTTGCTGGGACGGCTGGACGACCTGCCGCCGCCAGACGTCGTCCTCTGCGTCGTGGCGGCGATCAACCTCGAGAGGAATCTCTACCTGATCAGCCAGGCCCTGGAGGTGGGTCGGCCCCTGGTCATCGCGCTCTCGATGGTGGACATGGCCGAGGCACACGGTCTGCGGATCGATCCCGACCGGTTGAGCCGCCAGCTTGGCGTGCCCGTGATTCCGGTTCAGGGGCACCGGGGAATCGGCATCGAGGCGCTCAAGGACGCGCTGCACGCCGCGGCGGATTTGCCCGGGCCGACTCCCGAAAGTCCCTTCCCGGAGGCCTTCCGCAACGAGGTCGACCGGCTGGGCGCTTACCTGACGGCCGTTGCGCCGGGCATGGGGAACGATGGCTGGCCTCGATACCTGGTGGAGCGGCTCTTGCTCGACACCTCGGGCTATCTCGAGACGCGCATCCCGGCCAACGGCGCGCTGCCCGGCCTGCGTGACGAGTTGCTCGCCGCCAGAGAACGCCTGGCTCAGGAAGGCTGCCCGGTTCCATCCGTCGAGACCATGGCCCGGTATCGCTGGGTCGCCCAGGCTGTCTCAGGGGTCGTGGAACAGCCGGCCGAGCCGCGCGCCACCCTGAGCGATCGTCTCGACGCGGTCCTGACCCACCGGGTCTGGGGATACCTGATCCTCGCCTTCGTCATGCTCCTCATGTTCAGCGCCGTGTTCAACTGGGCCAAGGTGCCAATGGAAGGCATCGAATCCGGGCTGAGCTGGCTATCCGGCAAGGTCGAGACGCTGCTTCCCGAAGGCGCCCTGCGCAGCCTGCTGGCCGACGGCATCCTGGGGGGAATCGGTGCCGTGGTGGTCTTCCTGCCTCAGATCTTCATTCTCTTTGTTCTCCTCACGAGCCTGGAGGAGTGCGGCTACCTGGCGCGGGCGGCGTACCTGATGGACCGGTTCATGGTGCGCCTGGGGCTCTCTGGCAAGTCGTTCATCCCGCTCCTTTCCTCGTTTGCCTGTGCGATCCCCGGCGTGATGGCCACGCGGGTGATTGAGAACCGGCGCGACCGGCTGACGACGATCCTGATCGCCCCGCTCATGAGCTGTAGTGCCCGATTGCCGGTTTACACGCTGATGATCGCGGCGTTCATTCCCGACCGGCGCTTCCTGGGCGGGCTGCTGGGGCTTCAGGGGCTCTTGCTCTTCTCGATGTACCTCCTGGGAATCTTGGTCGCGGCGGTTGTGGCCTCGATCCTCAAGCGGACGCTCCTCAAGGGGAGCGCACCGCCGTTTCTCATGGAGCTGCCGGTATACAAGTGGCCGTCGCCGGGAGTCGTCCTGCACCGGATGTTCGGGCGGGGATGGGACTTCATCCGCAATGCCGGCACGATCATCTTCGCCGTCTCGATCGTGATGTGGGGCGCGCTCTACTATCCTCGGGTCTCGCCCACCGTGATCGCCCCCTTGCTTGCCGAGCGCGACCGGCTGGAGCGCGAGCTGGACGCGGCCAGCGCGGCGGGAGACGCCACGCGGATTTACGACGCCACCTCGGGACTGGACCGAGTCACCGCCCGCCTCGCCGGAGCACAGGAGCGGCACAGTCTGCTGGGGCGGGTGGGGCGTCTCATCGAGCCGGCGGTCCGGCCGCTGGGCTGGGACTGGCGGATCGGCAGCAGCGTGATCGCCTCGTTTCCCGCCCGCGAGGTCGTGGTCGCCACACTCGGCGTCATCTTCGACGTGGGTAAAGACGTGGAAGAGCAGGGGGGCTCGCGGAAGCTCGGCGACGCCTTGCACTCCGCCACCTGGCCCGACACCGACCGGCCCCTCTTCACCATCCCGGTCGCCCTCTCGATCATGGTCTTCTTCGCCCTCTGCGCGCAATGCGTCTCGACCCTGGCCGTGATCGGCCGCGAGACCGGAAGCTGGACGTGGCCAGCCTTCACGTTTGTTTACATGACGACGCTGGCGTACCTGGGCGCGCTCGTCACGTATCAAGCCGGAACGTGGCTGGGATTCTGAGGGAGGCAAAACCGTGTGGCCTGGCTGGCAAGACCTCGTGGCGCTGGGCATGGTCGCCCTGGCCGCCCTTTACCTGGGCCGGCTGTTCGCCGGCTCCTTGACGCGCGGGCACACGTCCGGTTGCGCATCGGGCTGCGGGAAATGCCCGATCCGGTCACACGCGAACGTTGGCGAGCCTCACCAGGTGGTGCAAATCGGCACCATTCCGCGCGTTGAACGCCGGTAGGAGATTGAGCGGCAACGGTCGGTCACATCCGAGTGAGATCAAGCGTTGCGTCTGCGTTTTCGTTAGAATTAAGCTGCTCTGACCGAAATTCCGTATGAAATCGCCATGAGCGGGAATGGTAAGTGATAGAGACCATTCCGGCTCGGGGAGGAGCAGCCATGGCGAGGGCACGATCGTACGACCTCAACCACCAGGTCCAGACGCTTTTTGGCGTGGGATCGATGGCGGGTCTATCTGACGCGGAGTTGCTGGATCGCTTCAACGCCCAGCGAGCGGAGGCAGGCCACGCGCGGCTGGCCGCCGAGGCGGCCTTCGAGGTCCTGGTTGACCGGCACGGGCCGATGGTCCTGGGCGTCTGCCGCCGCGCCCTCTCCGATCCCGGCGAAATCGAGGATGCATTTCAGGCCACGTTCCTCGTGCTGGTGCGGCGTGCGCCTGCCATCCGAGGCCGCGACTCGCTGGGACGCTGGCTTTATGGCGTGGCCCGCCGGGTCGCCGCCAAGGCGAGATACCGCTCCCGGCGCGACCGTGCCCGCTTCGCCCCGCTCGCCGTCGAGCCGGCTGCTCCGGAGTTGCCGGCAGACCGGATGGGGCTCATGAAGGCGCTCGACGAGGAGGTGAGCCGACTGCCCGAGAAGTACCGCAGGCCGGTGATTCTCTGCCACCTGGAGGGCCGGAGCCACGCCGAGGCGGCGGCCCGCTTGCAATGGCCGGTGGGTACGGTCAGCGGGCGGCTCTCGCGGGCTCGCGGACTGTTGAAGGATCGCCTGGCCAAGCGCGGGCTAGGGCCTGCCGCCGGCTCGGTGGCCGCCATGCTGGTCGCTGGCGAAGCGCGGGCCGCGGTCCCGGCAAGCCTGGCCGCGACGACGGCCCAGGCCGCGTCAACCCTCGCGCTGGGCGGTACGACCCAGGCCGCGGCAGTCTCGGCATCGGCCCTTTTCTTGCTCAACGAGGTCGTGAAAGGGGCTTTCGTCTTCAAGCCGAAAGCCGCCGGAGCGATCATCCTGGCGGTCTCTCTTGCCGGCGTCGCCGCCACGACCGGCGGTTCCGCGTGGGTCCGCGCCCAAGGGCAACGAGGGGGCACGGCCGTAGAGAGGCAACCGGCTGTCGCGGCGAGCACCGTCGAGAAACAACCCTCCGCTCATCGCCCGGCCGATGAGATCGTCAAGGAACTCGAGCAGTACCTCAAGACCGCCCGCGCTCCGCATGGCATCAAGACGGTGGAGGAGCATTATCGAACGCACAACAAGATCGCCGACCTGGTCGACGAGCTACGCACGGCATATCCCGACGATCCGCGTTCTTCGCGCTACATGATCGAGCGCTGGACTTCGCTCTACCGTACCCGCAGAAGAGCCGAAGCGCTTACTGAGGTGCGCGCCGTGCTGCGGACTTCGACCGATCGCAAGCTCAGGGCTGATGCCCTTTTCATTGAAATGTGCCTCACGCCCCGCGACTGGCCTGATGGTAGAATCGCGTTCTCGCGTGCCGAGGCCTTTGCCTCGGGCGCTCCAGGAGACAAACGCGCGGCAATTTTCTTTTCCGGCGCCTTGGACGCGCTCGACGGAGATTGGTGGACGCGCGTGGGGCTGACCGTCGCCGCTGCTGTGATCGCGGCTCCGCTGGCTTTCCCGCGCCGGTGGTGGAAGTACATCTTCCGCCCGCGCGATGTAGTGCTTTTGTCGTACTTGTTCGTGTGCCTGCTCGCCCTCTGTGGTTTCTGGCTGCTGGCAGGCCATAGGCTAACCAAGCTCGTCAGCTCCGTGCCTGCGCAGCCCTCCGTCGTTGCCGCACAGCTCCTCTGGGGCCCCGTACGCGACGATCAACGCTTCCGGGCCGCTGCAGTCCTTCTGGTTCTTTCCTACGAGCATCTCCGGGGTCTCGTGTCCAGTGGCATCGCACCAGTCTTCGTGACACTCGCTGCTGCCGCCGCGGTTGGGTTCGTCATCGCCCGCAACCGACGGATGAAGGAAAGCGAGCCGCGAATGTCCACAGTCAGGTTGGAGGTTCTCGGGTTCCTCGCCGTGTTGATGGTCTTGCTTTCCGCCGATGCCTGTGTCCTGGCCTACCAGGCGCACGCTGTCCGCGACCGCATCCTGCGGGAGTATCCCGATTCCCCCCGCGGGCGCCTGATTCAAGGCGAGCGCCGACAGGTTGACCGGATCGGCCAGCCGTTTGAACTGGAGTTCAATGACGCGATCACCGGCAAGCACATCTCGATGAAAGACCTCCGTGGGAAGGTTGTCGTGGTGGACTTCTGGGCCACCTGGTGCGACATGCGTGAGATGTGGTGGCTGTACGGCACCTATCACGACATGGGAATCGAGATCGTCGGGGTGACCCGCGGCACGCCCGAGGAGGACGGCGGACTCAATCGGCTCAAGAAGTACGTGAAAGATAGTGGAATCACCTGGCCGCAGATGTACCTGGCGGCGTACGACTGGAACCTCTGGGAGTCCGGAGAACCATCCAACGATTTCATCGAATTCTGGGGGGTCAACCGCATCCCCACCGTTTTCCTGATCGACCAGGAGGGCAAGCTTTACTCGACACAGGCTCGCGGCCAGCTTGAAACGCTGATCCCGCAGCTTCTGGGGATCGCAAGGCCTCAAGACCCCCGCTTCTGACTGGTTTCAGAAAAGGACTTGATTCGCCGGCCGGCGTGGCACACAACAGCGCTTCATATCTTATATCATTTCTGACTGCACACCGATCCCGTGCCGAAAAAAAAGTACCATATTGACAGCACATACCAGGGCGTGTTGAATGAGTTTTCCTCACAACAGACGACGATGACGTCAAGACACGGGAAGGACATCGCCGTGCGCTCATGGTTCGTTGACGACGACTGGCTGGCCGTTTGGCTGGGAGTGATTGTTGTGGCCTTGGCATTGCCGGCGGCGGCCGGCTTTGACCTGCTGGGGTGGATTGCCGCGCCGCAGGTCTGGCTCGATGCCGGCAAAACGATCCACCCGGTGTCCAAGGCTTACGCCGGATTGCCCGGGCTGATCAGCCTGTTGCTCACGTATATCTTGATTCTTGCACTCGTCGCCGTCGGCGCGGTGCTGCAAAAACAGAACCTGCGCGCCTTCGTCAGCGGGTTCACCGCGATCTTCGCCTTGAGCGCCCTTTGCTTGATTCTCGGGCACTTCGCCTACATCGCCGCGACGCCCGACAAGCGACAGTCGCTGGGAATCTCCTGGTCAATGGGACTCACCGGCGAGGCGGGATACCTGGTCGCCCTCATCGCCGGGTTGATCGTGGGCAACCTGTTTCCCCGGTTCACCGCGAAGCTGGCGGCCGCGGCGCGGCCGGAGCTGTTCATCAAGACCGCGATCGTCATCCTGGGGGCCGGGGTCGGCATCAAGGCGGCCGGCGCATCCGGTCTGATCTCGGCGATCATGTTCCAGGGACTGGCGGCCATCATCGAGGCCTATCTCCTTTTCTGGGCGATCGTGTACCTGCTGGCCCGGACGGTCTTCGGCTTCAGCAGGGAATGGGCGGCGCCCTTGGCATCGGGGATCTCGATCTGCGGCGTGTCGGCGGCGATCACCACTGGCGCGGCGATCCGGGCTCGCCCGGTCGTGCCGATCATGGTCTCCTCCCTGGTGGTGGTCTTCTCGGTGGTGGAACTCGTGGTCCTGCCCCTGGCGGCCCGGCAGTTTCTCTGGCGCGAACCCCTGGTCGCCGCGGCCTGGATGGGCCTGGCGGTCAAGACCGATGGCGCGGCCGTGGCCAGCGGGGCGATCACTGATTCCTTGATCCGCGCCAAGGCGCTGGAGGGGGGCCTGTCTTATGAGGCGGGCTGGATATTGACCACCACGGCGACCGTGAAGGTCTTCATCGATGTGTTCATCGGCATCTGGGCCCTCGTTCTGGCAGTCATCTGGGTCTACGCCATCGACCGCACGCCCGGCGTGAAGGTGCCGTTACGCGACATCCTCAAACGGTTTCCCGCGTTCGTGCTCGGCTACTTCGCGCTCTTTCTGGGCTTCCTCGGCCTGGCGTTCCTCTACCCGAGCGCCAAAACCGCTCTGGCCGCGGCGACGGCCCAGGCCGATCCTGTCCGCAGCCTTTTCTTCGCCATGACATTCTTCACGATCGGCCTGGCGTCGAACGTGAAGCGGCTCTGGGCCGAGGGCATTGGCCGGCTGGCACTGGTCTACGCGGTCGGTCTCTTCGGCTTCATCATCTGGATCGGCCTGGCAATCTCGTGGCTCTTCTTCCACGGAGCAATGCCACCAACCCCCGCGGGAGGGCTTTGAAATGGAGAACCAGAACGTCCAGGAGAGCGCCCAGCCATCGCTCGCTTCCGAGTTGGCCGCCATACCCTATGAACCACTCCTGCCGGTCGAGAAGCGGCTCATCGCCGGCAGCCTGATCCTCGGCATCCTCCTGCTGGGCCTCTTGCTCTGGATCAGCACCACGTTTTTCCCGATCCCCAGGCAATCCTCCTCACCGGGGACGCAGGCCCAGACCGCACCGGTCAGCCACGCGGGGAAAAGCTGAACGAGCAGCAACCTTACTGCGCAGCTTCGACTGTAACGAGATAGGCCGCCAGCCGCTTGCGCCAGTGGCTCGGGTCGGCTTCGATCTCCGACAGCATGCGACAAGCCAGGCGACTGGGCGAACGGACGCCCTGCTCCCAGGACCGGACCGTCGACGCGTCTGCTCCAAGGTAGGCTGCAAACGCGGCCTGGCTCATTCCCAGCAAGTCACGAACCCTGCGGACATCCTGACCGTTGTACTGCGGTGGTGGAGCGATCTTGTACGGCCGCCAGCCGCTTGCGCCAGTGGCTCGGGTCGGCTTCGATCTCCGACAGCATGCGACAAGCCAGGCGACTGGGCGAACGGACGCCCTGCTCCCAGGACCGGACCGTCGACGCGTCTGCTCCAAGGTAGGCTGCAAACGCGGCCTGGCTCATTCCCAGCAAGTCACGAACCCTGCGGACATCCTGACCGTTGTACTGCGGTGGTGGAGCGATCTTGTACGTCCGCACCGTGAACCTCGCGGACAGCGGCTCTCCAGCGCTCAAAGCGTTCGTCAGTTCCCGCAGACCTTCGACGATCTCCCGGCCTTTGGAACTTGCTCCGCTGCCGGCCTTACTTGCGCCCCGCTTGACCATTGCCTCTCTCCCCTCTCAAACGCTGACCGATCAACCGCAATGCAGCAGCAATGTCCTTGCGCTGGGCTGCGGTGAGATCAGTCTGTTCGCCCTTACCGTGGGTAGATGAAAATAATCCTCTTTTCGCGGTAATTGGGCTTGCGAAATTGGA